>JAJYTV010000119.1 GCA_021792885.1 Bacillota bacterium | reverse complement strand
CGGCGCCTCTTCGCGCTCGCCGAGGCCCTCCGCCGCGGGGTGTCGGTCGAGACGCTGCGCGAGGCGACCGAGATCGACCGGCACTTCCTGCGCGAGATCCAGCGCATCGTGCAGCTCGAGGAGGAGTTGCGCGGCGCCCCGAGGGATCTCGAACTCCTGCGGCGGGCGAAGCGCGACGGCTTTTCCGACCGCACGATCGCGGAGATCTGGCGCTGCGGCGAGGACGAGGTGCGGCGCATGCGCCAGGAGGCGGGCATCGTGCCGACCTACAAGATGGTCGACACCTGCGCCGCCGAGTTCGACGCGCAGACGCCCTACTACTACGGCACGTACGAACTCGAGGACGAGGCGCCCGTGCCGCAGGGAGAGAGTTCCGTGCTGGTGCTGGGCTCCGGCCCGATCCGCATCGGGCAGGGGATCGAGTTCGACTGCTCGGCCGTGCACGCCCTCGGGGCGCTGCGTACGGCGGGGCGGCGCGCGATCATGCTGAATTCGAACCCCGAGACGGTTTCGACCGACTGGACCCAGTCGGACCGCCTCTACTTCGAGCCGCTCTCCTTCGAGGACGTGCGCGAGGTGGCGGAGCGGGAGAACGTCGAGGGCGTGCTCGTCCAGTTCGGGGGCCAGACCGCGATCAACCTCGCGGCGCACCTCGCGCAGGCCGGCATCCCGATCCTCGGGACGGACGTCGCGGGCATCGACGCGGCGGAGGACCGTCGCCTCTTCGACGCGGTGCTGGAGGAGATCGGCCTAAAGCGCCCGCGCGGGCGCGCGGTGCTGCATGCCGACGAGGCCCTGCAGGCCGCGGAGGCGATCGGCTATCCGGTGCTGGTGCGCCCGTCCTTCGTGCTCGGCGGCCGCGCGATGGAGATCGTCTACGGCGCCGAGGACCTCAGGGACTACCTCGAGCGCGCGGTGCGCGCGATGCCGGGCCGGCCGATCCTCGTCGACCAGTACCTGCCAGGCCTGGAACTTGAGGTCGACGCGGTCGCCGACGGCGAGGACGTCCTCGTCGGCGGGATCATGGAGCACATCGAGCGTGCGGGGGTCCACTCGGGCGACTCGATCGCGGTCTACCCCGCGCAGAGCATCGATGCGGCGCTCGAGGCGCAGGTGATCGACGCGACGGTGCGCCTCGCGCGCGCGCTCGGGACGAAGGGCCTCCTGAACGTGCAGTTCGTCGCCTACGAAGGCGAGCTCTACGTGATCGAAGCGAACCCCCGCGCCTCGCGCACGCTGCCCTACCTGATGAAGGTCGCGAACGTGCCGCTCGCGGCGATCGCGACGAAGGTGGCGCTCGGCGAGAGCCTTCGCGCCCAGGGCATCACCCCGGGGATCTGGCCCAAGCCCGGCCACGTCGGCGTGAAGTGCCCCGTCTTCTCCTGGGCGAAGCTGCGGCGGGTCGACGCGACGCTGGGTCCCGAGATGAAGTCGACGGGCGAGGTGCTGGGGATCGACGCGTCGTTCTCCTCCGCGCTCCTGAAGGCCTTCGAGGGGGCCGGCTACCGCGTGGCGCATGGCGGCAGGGTGCTCCTCACGATCTCGGACCGCGACAAGGACGAGGTGCTGCCGCTTGCGCGCGCCCTCTTCGAGGCGGGCGCGCGCATCCTCGCGACGGCCGGCACGGCCGTGTCGCTGCGCGAAGCGGGCGTCGAGGTCGAGGAGGTGCCGAAGATCGGAGAGGGGCACCCGGACCTCCTCGACCGCCTGCGCGCCGGAGACATCGACCTCGTGGTGAACACCTTCACCCAGGGGCGCAGCCCCCTGCGCGACGGGTTCCAGATCCGCCGCACGGCGGTGGAGCACGGCGTTCCCTGCGTGACCTCGCTCGACACGGCGCGCGCCGTGCTGCGGGTGATGGCCGCGCCGCGCACGGTCGAGGTGCGGGCCCTGCAGGACTACTTCCCGCAGGAGGCGGCGCGGTGAGGCAGTGGGAGCTCGTGGTCGCTGAATCCCTGCGCCCCGCGGAGGGCTACGTCGAGCTGCGATGCGAGGCGCCCGAGGCGATCGAGACGGCGCCCGGCCAGTTCTTCATGCTGCGGGCGGGGGAGGGGCCGGACACCTACCTGCCGCGGGCCTTCTCCTGGTACCGCCGGGAGGACCCGCGTCGGGTGAGCTTCCTCTTCCGGGTGCAAGGGCCCGGCACCGCCCATCTTGCGGCGCTGCGCCCCGGCGACCTCGTGCCTGCGACGGGGCCGCTCGGGCGGGGCTTCCCGCTGCCGGGGAGGCCCGTCCGGGCGGCGCTCCTCGGCGGCGGCGTCGGGGTCCCGCCGCTCTGGGGGCTCGCCCGCGCGCTGCGCGCGCAGGGAAGCGAGGTTCTGGCGCTCGTGGGCGCGCGCAGCAGGGCCCACCTCGTCGGGGTGGAGGACCTGCGCGCCGAGGGCGCGCAGGTGCTCGTCGCAACGGACGACGGCTCGACGGGGTACCGCGGCCCCCTCACGGACCTCCTCCCCGCGGACGTCGACGTCCTCTACGCCTGCGGGCCTGAGGGGATGCTGCGGCGCGTGCAGGAGATCTCCCTTGCGGGCGGGCCAGAGGCGTACCTCGCGCTCGAGGCGCCGATGGCGTGCGGCTACGGCGTCTGCCTCGGCTGCGTCGTCGAGCGGGCCGAACCCGATCCGGCGCTCGGGGAGTACGGCAAGTACCAGCGGGTCTGCCGCGAGGGCCCGGTCTTCGCGGCGGGGGAGGTGCGGTTTTGATCGACCTCTCTGCGTCCTTCGCGGGGCTCTCACTGAAGAACCCTGTCCTGACCGCCTCCGGGACGTTCGGCTACGGCCGCGAGGCGGCGGAGCTCTACGACCTCTCGCTGCTCGGCGGCGTGATGGTCAAGGGCGTCTCGCGCGAGCCCTGGTCCGGCAACGCGCCGGCGCGCGTCGCGAGGGCACCGGGCGGGATGCTGAACGCGATCGGCCTGCAGAACCCGGGACTAACACACTTCCTCGAAGTGGACCTACCGTTCTTGCGCCGCTACGAGATGGCGGTCGTGGTGAACGTCGTCGGGCACGACGTCGAGGGGTTCGTCGATGTCGTGCGCGGCGTGACGGGAGCGCCGGGGGTGGCGGCGATCGAGCTCAACATCTCCTGCCCGAACGTCAAGGACGGCCTCCTCTTCTCGCAGGACCCGCAGAGCGCGCGGCGCCTCGTGGAGGCCGCGCGGCAGGCGACAGACCTTCCCCTGATCGTCAAGGTGTCGCCGAACGTGACGGACCCCGTCGAACTGGGCCTCGCCTGCCGAGAGGGCGGCGCGGACGCCCTCTCGGCGATCAACACGCTGGTCGGGATCGCGATCGACCCCGCCCGGCGGGCTCCGGTCCTGGGGAACCGCACGGGCGGCCTCTCGGGGCCGGCGGTGAAGCCGGTCGGGCTGCGCATCGTCTACGACCTCGCTGCGCAGGTCGGATTGCCCGTCGTCGGCATGGGGGGCATCGAGACGGGGCGAGACGCGCTCGAGTACATTCTTGCCGGCGCGCGCGCGATCGCGGTCGGCACGGCGGTCTTCCGCGATCCCTACGCGCCGCCGCGCATCGTGCGCGAACTCGAGGCGGAACTCGAGCGCTACGGCTTCGACAGCGCGGCCCAGGCCTGGGCCGCGGCCAATCCACAGGCGAGGGAGGCGGTTTCGTGAACGCGCAGGAGTACCTCTATGTCCCGCTCGACCAGATGGAACCCGAGGCGGCGCTGGCGATGGCCCGGACGCTCGCTCCGGCGGTCGGCGGATTCAAGGTCGGTATGGACCTCTTCTACCAGGGAGGGCCGAAGGTGGCACAGGAGGTCGTCGCCCTGGGGCGGCCGGTCTTCCTCGACCTCAAGCTGCACGACATCCCGCAGACCGTGGCCCGGGGCGTGCGCGCGGTGCGCAGCCTCGGCGTCTCCTACCTGACCGTGCACGCCGCGGGCGGGGAGGCGATGCTCCGCGCTGCGCAAGAGGAGGCGGGCGACGCGCTGCGCCTGCTCGCGGTGACGCTCCTGACGAGCATCGACGGCCCGGTGGCACAGGCGATCGGCTGGCAGGAGGCGCCGCAGGAGATCGTCCTGAGACTCGCGCGCATCGCGCAGGGAGCTGGCCTCAAGGGCTACATCACGTCCGGCGAGGAGGCGGCGCGCCTGCGCGCGCTCGCACCGGACGCCGCGATCGGGGTGCCCGGCGTGCGCCGCGCGCAGGACGCGAGCGGGGACCAGCGCCGCGTCGTGACGCCGGCAGCGGCGCGGCGGGCGGGCGCGGACCTGATCATCGTCGGGCGCCCGATCACCCAGGCCGCGGACCCCGTGGCGGCGGCTTGGGCGATCGTCGAGGAGATCGCGGAAGGGGAGGCGAGCTGATGCAAGACCGGGAGTACTGGCTTTCACGCCTCAAGGAGTGGGGCGTGCTGCGCGAGGGGCACTTTCTCCTCACGTCCGGCAGGCACAGCCCTGGTTTCCTGCTCTTCGCGCCGGCCTTCTCGCTGCCGAAGGCGGCGGAGGAGCTCGGCCGGGCGATCGCCGAGCGCTTTGCGGGCAAGGGGATCGAGACGGTCGTCGGGCCCGCGATGGGCGGGGTGATCCTGGCCCACGAGGTGGCGAGGGCGCTCGGGGTGCGCTCGATCTACGCGGAGAAGGACGGCGAGCGCATGGCGCTGAAGCGGGGCTTCTCGCTGCGGCCCGGAGAGCGCGTGCTCGTCGTCGAGGATGCCGTCTCGACGGGCGGGTCAGTGCAGAAGGTGCTGCGCATCTGCGAGGAAGCCAGGGCCGACATCGTCGGCGTCGGCATCATCGCCGACCGCACCGCGGGCAAGGTGGACCTCGGCGTGCCGCTGCAGGCGCTCTTGGATCTCGAAGTGCCTTCCTACCCGGCGGACGACTGCCCGCTCTGCCGTGCGGGACAGGAGCTGACGCGCCCGAAGGCTTAGGGGATGCATTAAGGGCAGGGGACACCGGAGGGTGTCCCCTGCCCTTAATGCATCCCTCCGCTACAGCCGCCAGATCTGGGCGATAACGCTGAGGATCTCGCAATGACCGACAATCGCCTGGAGAGTGTCTAGAGGGAGAAGCAGAAACTGGAACGACGGGCTTTCGAGAGAAGCGGCAAGCCGCGGTGCGAGCGGAGGGCAAGACGCCGCGGCCCAGGAGGCACCTTCCCATCCCATGGACGACTGCCCCCTCTGCCGCGTGGGCCAGGACGTGGCGCGCGTGAAGGCCTTCGGGGATGACGGGAGGGGCAGGGGACACCGGATGGCGTCTCCCGCTTCGTCCGCTTCCTCCAGCTACTCGGCGAGATCTTTGGCCATCAGGATGTTCGTCGTGCGGTAGCCGGAGCGCTCGTAGAGCCGGATCGCGGTCTCGTTGTGCCCGAAGACGTGCAGGCCGATGCGGTGCAGGCCGAGTGCGCGCACCTCGGACTCGAGGGCGAGCATCGTCGCCTTTCCATAGCCCTTGCCCCGCTGCGTCGCATCGATCTCGATGTTGTAGATGAACGCCTGCGGCGGCTCCGGCGCGCCACGCTCGGCGAACCAGACCATCCCGACGGCGTCCTCGCTCTCCGCGTCCGTGATCGTGTAAAGATGCTGGCCAGGGGAGCGCGTACCCTCCGGCAGCAGCGCTTCGAATTCCTTGCGCGAAAGTTCGGGCGCCTCCGCCTCGCTCCAGTTGCCTGCCCCCACGTGGTCCTTCGCGTAGTCCGCGACCGTCCTCTCGTACCAGGCGCTGTACTCCTTGGCGTGCATCGGGCGCAGGTGGACATCCGCCATTGTCGCAGCCCCTTCCCCACAACACTGCGGGCGCTATCCCGCCGCGCCCGCCTCGTTCGCGGGATTCGTACGATGCGAGTATTTTCCCTGCCGCCTCTCAAGCAAGGCGCTGCTGCGCCGTGGTATACTCGACCCATCCGTTCCGCTGGAGGTTGCCATGCGCAAGACCGCTGCACGTTCCTAGCATCCCGGGACTGCCCGGGATGACTTGATGGGGCATCGCCCCGTCCCGGGAGGGTTCCCTATGCTGGATGTGCGCGGCCTTTCTGTGTCCTTCGCGGGCGAACCGCTTTTCTCCGCTGTGACGTTCCAGATCGACCCCGGCGAGCGCGTCGCGCTCCTCGGAGAGAACGGCTCCGGCAAGTCGACGCTGCTGCGGGTGCTCGCGGGGGAGATCGCTCCGGACCCGGGGGCCAGCGTGCGGCTAGGCGATCTTTCGCGCATCACGTACGTGGAGCAGGCGCCGGCGGGAGAGGCCGATGCGCTGAGTTCCGGCCAGCGCATGCGCCAGCGGATCGCCGCCGCGATCGCGGAG
>JAJYTV010000118.1 GCA_021792885.1 Bacillota bacterium | reverse complement strand
CTGTCCGGGAAACCTCCTGAGAAGCACCTAAAAGTGCATGCGACCCTTAGCCTGCCCCATGGGCAGAGGGTCGCATGCCAGTGAAGAACGCGCCGGGAGAGCCCTAGAGCGGGCTCTCCCAGATCGGGTACCAGCGTTCGAGGTCCGGTTCGATCGGCACGATGTCCGAGAGCATCGCCTGCAACTGGATCTCCCGCGCCTCTTCGCGATCCCTGCCCGCCGTAGGCCGGAAGGGATAGAAGCGGGCGCGTTTGTAGTTGTAGACGAGGTAGGTCACGCCACCGCGGTCGCGCAGGCGGAAGAGCGCCGCGAGCAGGGCACCGCCGTAGCCCTGGCCCTCGAGCGTGTCTGCCGCGGCGTGCAGGCCGGTGATGACGTCGTCGGGCGCGCCGCCCGAGAGCACGATCCAGCGGTAGCCTTCCGCGTCGACGGGCGCGTCGAGCGAGAGTCCGTGCTCCTTCGCATAGAGCTCCGCCACCTGCTGCGCTTGCGCGAAGGCGTCCGAAAACGCCTGCTCCTCCGCAGGGCGGCAGCAGATCCCCGCCTTGCCGTCCAGCGGGACGCCCTTGGCCTCGAGGTCCGACTGCGCGGCGGAGAGGCGGAACATGGCGTCGAAGTTCGGCCTCTTGAGCCGTGTGCGGCCGAACAGCGCGTCGAAGAACCCCAAGCGCGTCGCCCCCTTATCTCCCGGCCAGGCAGGCCTAGCGGTTCAGTTCCTGCTCCAGCTTGCGCAGGTGTTCGAGCCGGTGTTCGAGCGTCGGGTGGGTCTGGAACAGCTCGTACACAGAGCCCTTGCCGACCGCCGGCATGATGAAGAGCGCCTGCAGCGTCTCCGTGTGGCGCAGGTCGCGGCGCGGGATGCGGCTCGCACTATGCAGCTTGACGAGCGCCGACATGAGCTGCGAGGGCTGGCCTGTGAGGATCGCCGAGCCGCGGTCCGCTGCGTACTCGCGGTAGCGCGAGAAGGCACGGATGAGGAAGAACGACACGATCCAGACGATGAACGAGACGAGGTAGACGAGCATCACGTTGCGCTCCTCGCGACGGTCCCCGCCGAACGGCATGAACCAGAACGCCATCTGCACGATGTAGGAGGCGACGGTGGCGAAGAAGCTCGCCATCGTCATGAGCGCCATGTCCCGGTTGTGCACGTGCGTGATCTCGTGCGCCAGGACGGCCTCCACCTCCGGGTCCGTGAGGCGCTGCAACAGGCCCGTGGTGACGGCCACGACGGCGTGGCGCGGATTGCGCCCGGTTGCGAACGCGTTCGGCATGTCGGTGCGCACGAGCGCCACCTTCGGCTGCGGGATGTCCGCAAGCTGGGCCAGGCGTCCGACCATCTGCTGCAGTTCGGGCTCCTCGCCGGGGCGCAGGATCTTCGCGCCCATCGTCATCAGGATCAGCTGGTCGGAGAAGTAGTACTGCACGAGGAGCAGGCCACCGGCGATCACCACCATGCCGAGGAACCCGACGCCGGCGCGCAGGAGCACCACGACGAAGAGCAGGTAGAGCGCCGCGAGCAGCACCATGGAGAAGACCATGCGCAGGTTCAGCCCGATGTCCGGGCGCAGTCGCCGCATCTCGTTCCCCCCCCGAGGACTTCAGGAACCATCTCGTCAATGCCTATTCTGCTTCCACTTGCGCACACGTCAAGGAGCGTGCAGGCGATGCCCCTTCGGATTCCTGCCCCGCGACACGCGCGTGAACTCGTAGAGAGAGCGAACGGTCTCCTTGAGGTGGAAGAACTCCTGGTCGGTCGCCGCGCCGATGAAGATGTGCACCGTCGCCTGCGCACCCTCGACCGTCGACGCCTGGAATCCGTTGCGCCGCAAAGATCCCAGGAAGTGCGCAAGCTCAGCGGCGTCGGGATCGAACGAGTAGACGAGCATGTCCTCTCGGCGTTCGGCTTCGGTGTTCGGCTGCTCCGGCGCCTCCTCGAGGATGCTCTCGCACTTGGCCAGCAGCTCGATCGCCTGGTCGTCCGCAATCGCAATCAGCGCGTCGATCCGGTCCGCCTCGTCGAAGGGCAGCCGCCCTTCGTGCATCAGGGCCTGCAGGCGCCTCCATTCGGCATCGTCCAGGGCGGCGCGCAGGCGAAAAAGCCGTGGATCCACGCCACCGCCTCCTCGTCTGCTCAGTCTTTCCGCGGACGTCTGCGATCCTCCTGCGGCTTGTGCGCGGAGGAACGGTCCAGGCCGTCCGCTGCCTCGCCGAGCCTCTGCGCGATCGCCTCCGCCCGCAGGGCGTGCAGCCGGGCCGCCGCGGGGTCCTGCAAGCGCAGCGCCTTGGCGAGGAGACGCTCCGGGAGACTGCTCGTGCGGCAGCGGGCGGCGACG
This sequence comes from Bacillota bacterium, assembly GCA_021792885.1. Taxonomy (GTDB): domain Bacteria; phylum Bacillota; class Sulfobacillia; order JAJZYS01; family JAJYTV01; genus JAJYTV01. The sequence continues at coordinate 3,932 of JAJYTV010000118.1, read as the reverse complement.
CGGGACGCCGCCTCGATGTCCCCGTCCGCGAGAAGCAGCCGGGTTTCGAGGACGAGCGCGTCCTTCTTGCCCTGCAGGAGCTGTGCGGTCAGCCGCCGCAGCCGCGGCCAGTTGCCGGCCCGCACGGCCGCGCGGCGCGCCGCGAGCAGCGCGCGCGCATCGGAGCGCAGCGCAGCACGGCGGAAGAGGATCTCCGCAAGGGCCTTGGGCTGCCCTTGCGCGGCGGCGAGCAGCGTGTCGAGCGCCTCCTGCTGCGCCTGCGGGGTGAGCGATCCGGCGATGCGCAGGGCGGCTGTGAGCGCCCGGCCCGGACTGCCGCTCGCCGATCCGGCCGCCACCACGGCGCCGAGCAGCGAGGGCCGCCCTAGGGCAAGGGAGGAGAGTGCCGCAAGCGCCTCTGCGGGGGCATGGCGCGCAGCGAGCGCAGCGAGGTGAGGGAGCCGTTCGCTGCCGTCCGCCGCCGCCTGCCAGAGGGCGGCGAGCAGCATGGGGCGCAGCGCGTGCGGCCACTCCTCCGGCTCGATCGCCTCGAGGAAGGGGCGCAGCCCTTCGGGCGCCGCCGCGTAGAAGCGCAGCCATGCCCCGGCCTCGACGGCAAGTTCGCCGAGCCACGCGCGAAGGAGGTCCTGCACTGGCCCGGGTGCAGCGCCCTGGCCCAGCAGCTGCTGCAGCAGCGCGGACTTGTCCGGTGCCGCCTGCAGCGCCTCCTGCAGGCGCAGCACCGCCTCCGATTCGGGCAGGGAGGCGACGTCCTCCGGCCGGTCGGCCGGCAGCGCCAGGGCGGAGAGCAGGTCCTCGCCCAGCACAGCCGCGGCGAGCGGAGCGCGGCGCGGCTGTGCAAGGAAGGCGTCGATCGCGCGATCCGCGTCGAGCGCCGGAACGCGCCGCGAGTAGTAGGCCTGGATGATCGCGGCGGCATGGCGGCAGCGCGGCCGACCGCAGGTGCACGAGCTCAGCGGGGGCTCCGCCAGCGCCACGCGCACCCAGTAGTCTCCCCGGACGCCGAGGACGCGGCCGGCCAGCGAAGCGCCGGCCCGGCGCAGTTCCTGCACCCGGTCCTGCAGCAGGTAATCCTCGCCCGCGGCCCATGCGACGGAAGCAAAAGCGGCTTCGAGCGCCTTGGGCGAAGGAAGTCCGGGCATATTCATCGCAGGGTATCGGCAGGAGTTTGCCGATCCGTGTCGGAACTGCGTAAGCTGGTATGTTCTGTCGGGATACTGGGAGGGGTCCAACTGGAGCGCGACTTCACGGTTGCCACCTTCCGCCTCCCCCCGTTCGCCGCTGACGATGCAGCCTCCTTCGGCCGCGGCCTCGTGGACGCCGCCGCAAGGGTTGCCGAGCGCGCCGAACCTGATCTCTTCGTCTTTCCAGGCCTCATGGCCATGGCGCTCTGCCCTGCATTCGACCCCGAGCAGCCTGACGTTGCGGCGGTCGACGCGGGCATCCGCGAAGCGTACCTCGCCGCGGGCGCCTATGCGGCGCGCGCGCTTGGCGCGGTTTTGGTGCCCGGCAGCGTCTACGTCCGCATCGGCGATGACCGGCTGCAGGAGTACGCCGCCGTCTTCGACCCCCAGGGCAATCTGATCGGCGAGCAGCGGCAGACGCATGTCGCCGAGCCTGCGCTGGCCGTCGCCGACGAGCTGACGCCGATCGCCGTGGCCGAGGGCGTGAAGATCGGGCTCCTGCTCGGCAAGGACGCATGGCATCCGGAGGCGAGCCGGATCCTCGCCCTCACGGGCGCGGACATCCTGGTCGCCCCCCTGGCGCCCAGGGCGCCCTATCCGGCGGTGGAAGCGATGGCGGGAATGTGGCAGGAAGTGCAGCAGAACCAGGCGTTCGGCGTCGAGGCCGGCCTGCAGGGCAGCCTTGGCACGCGCGCCTATGCTGGACGGGCCGCCCTGTTCGGCCCATGCGAGATCACTCCGGAGCAGTCCGGATTCCTGCCGCAGCCCGGCTACTTCGTCGGCACGGGATCGCTCGTCGCGACGCTGAAGGCCGAGGACCAGCGGCGCATCCGCCGCGAGTACCCGCTTTTGCGCCAGCTCAACCCCGCGCTTTACCGCAAGCATCTCCCGATGCTCTATAGGAGGCCGCGATGAACCTCCGCGAGATCGGCCTGCAGATGATGCTCCGCTACCGCTCCAGGCCCGGCAGGATCCAGCGCCGCCTGCGACGGCGCGGCTTCCGCCACAAGAGCCGCACGCCGCAGGTGGGGGTGGTGCGCGCAGCCGCCGTCCAGCTCGAGTTCCGCCTCTGCGAGACGGCCGACGAGTTCGCGGACCTCATCTACGACCGCGTCCGCGAGGCGGTGGGCGAGGGGGCGGAGCTGATCGCCTTGCCCGAGGACACTGCGACGCTGCTGGTCGGTATCATGCCCGGGCTCGGGCCCCTGCTGCACACGCTCACGGTCGAGCAGGCGCTCGGGCAGATCGGCGAGGACGTGCAGGTCGCGGACCTCTTCCGCATCCTCGGCAACGCGACCCGGCGCATCTACGAGACGACCTTCCAGACGCTCGCGACGGGATTCGGCGTGCACATCGCGGCGGGCTCGGCGATGCTGCCCGGTACGGACGGGCGCGTGCTCAACATCGGCCACGTCTTCACGCCGGAGGGCGACGTGCTGCGCCAGGCGAAGTGCCACCTGCTGCCGCTGGAGGTGGACTGGGGGCTCGTGCCGGGAGAGGATCTCGCGGTGCATGACACGTCGATCGGCATGATTGGCCTGCCCGTCTGCATGGACGCCACCTACTTCGAGACGTTCCGCATCCTGCGCCTGCAGGGGGCCGAGATCGTCCTCGTCCCGATCGCCGACCAGGAGTATCCGTACAACCGGTGGAAAGCCCTTCGCGGAGTCTGGCCGCGGGTGCAGGAGTCCCAGGTGTTCGGCGTGCAGGCCGCACTCGTGGGCGACGTGCTCGGCATGCGGCTCACGGGCCATGCGGGCATCTACGCGCCGCTCGAGCTGACCCCGAACGGGGACGGGATGCTGGCGATCTCCTCCGCCCCGGAGGGAGAGACGATCGTCGTGGCCGACATGGACATCGCCGCCCTGCAGCACTACCGTCAAGAACACCCGCTGGAGCTCAACGCGGCGCTCTACGAGCGCTACATCCCGCGCATCTATTCCGGATTCTGGCGAGGAGGGGCAGGCTAAGTGTCAACAGACGGAGTGTGGCGCGATGACGGGCTCTGCCTCGTCTGCGGGCCAGAGAACGCTTCCGGCCTCCACCTGCATTTCCGTTACAGCGCGTCGGGGGCGAGCGCCGAAGGCGAGGTGCCGGCGCACCTGCAAGGGTATGCCGGCACGACGCACGGCGGCATCGTCAGCGCGCTGCTGGACGAGGCGATGTACTACGCGGTCGCGGCCCAGGGCATGCCCAACGTCGTGACGGGGGAGCTGAAGGTGCGCTACCGCGGGCCGCTGCACACAGGGACTCCGTTCGTGGTCGAGGCGACCTGCGAGCGGCGGACCCGGCGCTTCGCGAAGGCCAAGGCGCGCATCCTCTCCGAGGACCGCGTCGTCGCCGAGGCGGAGGGCCTTTTCCTGCCGGTCGAGGCAGAGTTCCGGTCGCGCGAGGCGCGCGAGGCGATGGAGGCGGCGAGAAGACGTGAAGACGCGTGAGGAATCGTGGGCGCTGCTCACCGAATGGACCCAGTCCCCGCAGCTGCTGAAGCATGCCCTCGCCGTCGAGGCGAGCATGCGCCACTACGCCGGGATCCTCGGCGGCGACCCGGAGCGCTTCGGGACGGCGGGTCTCTTGCACGACATGGACTACGAACGCTACCCGAGCCTCGAGGATCACCCCTACAAGGGGGCCGAGGTGCTGCGCGCGCAGGGCTATGACGAGGAGATCGTCACGGCGATCCTCGGCCACGGCAACCACACCGGCGTCTCCCGGGCGACCGACATGGCGAAGGCGCTCTTCGCCGTG
>JAJYTV010000117.1 GCA_021792885.1 Bacillota bacterium | reverse complement strand
TACGCTACGCCATGGTCCACGACGCGGGCACGATCGTGAACCCCCTGATCGTCGCGGGCCAGCAGCAGGGCGGGCTCGCCCACGGCATCGGCAACACGCTGTACGAGCGCGTGCACTACGACGAGAACGGCATCGTGCTCAACACCTCGCTCGCGGATTACCTGCTCCCGACCGCGGCGAACGTGCCAGCGGCCATCCAGCACCACATCACCACACCGACGGACCGCAATCCGTATGGCATCCGCGGGGCGGCGGAAAGCGGCACGATCCCCGTATCGGCCGTTCTGGTGCAGGCGGTCGAAAACGCGATCGGCCTCCGGCCCGGTACGTTGCGTGCCGTCCCGATCGACCCGAGCACGATCCTCGAGCACATCGAGGGCGGCAACAGGAGCTGAAGGACTGCGCCCAGGCGGCCGCGGCTTGCGGGAAGGGCAGGTCCCTCCCCCGCAAGCGGGGTTCGGCGACGGGTGCGTCCTGACGATCATTGAAGGAGGGGACGGACTTGGCGAACAAGGTGCACTGGGATCCGGACAGCGAGGGGCGGGTGATGCGCAAGGGCGTTCGGGCGCTCACCGAGATCGACGGGGAGCATGTGACGGTCGGGGTGACGCGGTTCGAGCCGGGTCACGATCTGAAGCCCCACAAGCACCCGAGCGAGCAGTTCGTCTGCATCCTGGCAGGAACGCTCGAGTTCCACGTCGAGGACGAGGTCACGGTGCTACGCAAGGGAGACATCCTGCACATCCCGGCCAACAGGGAGCACTGGGGCATCGTCGTCGGTGACGAGCCGGTGATCAACCTCGACGCCTGGTACCCGCACCGGGTCGCAGGGGCCTAGGCGCGGAACTGTTGGGCGCAAGGAGGCGTTCGCCGTGATCACAGGAACCTTGGAGTATCTGCGCAAGCCCTTCCTAGCCAACGTGAAGCCCGGCGACAAGGTGCTCATCGTCACCGACACCGCGCACGATCCGCGGGTCTGGCAGGCGGTCATGACGATCGTCAGCGAGATCGGCGCCGAACCCACGCTCGCGCTTTTCGAACCGAGACCCGCGGACTACTACGATCCGCCGCAGTCAGTGGCCGCGGCCATGCTGAGTTCGGACGTCAACGTGCTCCTGGCGAGCACCGGGATGCTGCACAGTCCCGCGTCGATGAAGGCGATGGAGCAGGGGATCCCGAGCATCTGCATGGACGGCGGGATGCGCCTCGAGGACTTTCAGGCGGGCGCCGTGACGGCTGACTACACGGAGATCGCACGCCTCAAGCACTTCGTCGCGAAGAACGTCTTCGGGGAGAAGGCCCGCACGGTGCGTGTCACCTCCCGCTTCGGCACGGATCTCACCTACTCGGTCGAGGGGCGGATCTTCGTCCCGCCCCTGCGCGGCGAGGGCTACGATCCCTTCAAGGCCTATCGCCGGACGGAAGAGGGGCGGGCCAAGAGCCCGATGTACGCGTGCCTGTACCCGAGCGGCGAGTTCAACGTGCCGCCGGTCGAGGGGAGTGCGAACGGCAAGGCGGTCATCGATCTGACGATGCACCATCTGGGACGTCTCAAGAGTCCGATCGAACTCACCGTGAAGGACGGGCGCATCACCTCGATCGACGGCGGCGCTGACGCCTGGACCCTGCAGCGCTACCTCGACGCCTACGGCGACGAGAACGCGACCATGTTCCCGACGGAGGCATCCATCGGCATCAACCGGGAAGCGCGCGTGATCGGCGTGCAGCGCGAGGACAAGAACATCCTCGGCGCCATCCACTTCGGACTCGGTACGAACATCGACGTCGGCGGGACTGTCCGCAGCAGGATCCACATGGACGGCGTGGGGCTCCAGCCGACCATTGCGGTCGATGGGGACGAGAAGATCCGGGAAGGGAAGTTCCTCGTTTCACTGACGGAGTAGAGGCATCGCAGCGCTGGCTGCGGTGAGGCATCGGGCCGTCGCCTTGGCCAAGGTCGCCGTCTTCCTCGCGGGCACCCGGCGCCCGCGAGATCGAAGATGAAGCAACCTTGGCCTTGTCTTCGATCCGCCGCCAACTGCCGTAGCGCGCGCTCGACTTGACTCTGCCCCTAGGGTCCGGCCTTACCATTCGGGGGACGCAGGCCCACGAAGGGAGAGGCCGTTTTGATGTCGCGCGCGCCAGATCGCCTTCGTTGGGGGTCGCTTTGGACGAACCAGGACTTCCTCGGCATGGCCGGGGCGAGCCTCGTGCTCGGACTCGGCTACCAGCTCTACGCGCTCGACTTCCCGCTGCTCGTGAACGCGCTCTCGCACAGATCTGCGGTGGCGATCGGCGCGCTGCAAGGCGTCGAGTTCCTGCCGAACCTGCTCCTTGCCGCACTGATCGGCGTGGTTGTCGACAGGGTGTCCAAGCGGCGATTCATCCTCGCGGCCACTGCCCTCAGGGCGCTCGTGCTGCTCTGCACCTTTGCGCTTTTTCAGGAGGGCGACGCCTCGATCGCGGCCATCCTCGCCGCGGCCTTCCTCCTCTCGGCTGTCTTCTACGCGTTCCACAACGCGCGCACTGCGATCGTCAAGCTCGCGTTCCCTCACGAGTGGCTGACCGAGGTGAACGCCTCGCTCACCTTCTTGCAGCAGGTGGTCGCGATCGCTGGCCCTGCCGCAGCCGGGCTCGCGCTCGGGCTGATGCCCCTGCGCGACGGCGTGCTCGTCGTCGGCGCCACGGCGGTCCTCGGTCTTCTGCTGCTGCGCATGACGCACTTTCGCGATGCCCCCGCGACCGCGCGGGGCAGCTTCGCGGCGGACCTTCGCGACGGCTGGGCGGAACTGCGGCGCAACCGGCCCCTCTGGTCGCTCTCGATGATCGTCATCTTCACGAACTCGACCGAAGGCATGTTCGCGGCGATGTTCCTCTACTTCGCGAAGGACCGGCTGCATGTCGGCAACGCGGAACTCGGCCTCCTGCTGACGGTGGCGAGCATCGGCGCCGCCTTGGGATCCGCGATTGCGCCGCGGCTGCGCAAAGCCCTGGGGCTTTGGCGCCTCTTTGCGTATGCGATGGGAGCAGCGGCGCTTTCCTACCTCCTCATGGCGATGGCGCACGGCATGCCCCTGACCGCGGCCTCCCTGCTGCTCGAAGGAGCATCCACCACGGTGTCGGCGATCGGGGTGTGGACCTTCCGCCAGGAGAGCACGCCGCCTGGGCTGATCGGACGCGTCAGCGGGCTCACGGGATCGATCTTCAAACTCGGCATGCCATTCGCGATCTTCGCCTCGGGCTTTGCGGCCGCGGCGGTCGGAGCGCACGCGGTCTTCCTCGCTTGCGCGCTCGGGGACGTCCTGCTGACGCTCTACTTCCTGCGCTCGCCGCTGCGAGCGGTGGCGAGCGGCGCCCGTTCCTGACCACTGCCACAGCGCGGACGGAAAGAGTTTTTCGGGTGACGCGGAACTCTTCCTTCGCGGAACTTGTGCCTGTCCACGCCGCCGCGGGAGCCGCGCGGCGCATGATCTCAGTCCATGGAGCAGGGGGACGCGCCATGAGAATCAGCGAAGCCGCGCGCAGGGCGGGCGTCACTGTCCGCGCGCTGCGCTACTACGAGAAGCTCGGCCTCGTCACGCCGCGCAGGTCGGGGAACGACTACCGCGAGTACGAGCCGCTCGACGTCGCGTTGGTGCGGGAGATCAAGGGACTGATGGATCTCGGCTTCTCGGTCCCCGACACGCGGCCGTTCCTCGAATGCCTGCTCGCCGGAAACGCGCGGGCGGACGTCTGCCCGGAATCCCTCGCCGCGTACCGCCGCGCGATCGACGACCTCTCGGAGCGCATCGAGGAACTCGGGGTGCGCAAGGCAACGCTGCTTGCCTGTCTCGATGCGGCGATCGGGATGGTCCCCGGCAGCAGATCGGAAGCGGGTGCGCTTGACCTCCCTTGGCCCCCTTCTCCCGCGAAGGAGGATGACGCCCGGGCCTGGAGGTGGCCCCTCGCGGGCCGGCGCATGCCGGAGGTCGCGCTGCCGAGCACGGACGGGGAGGCCGTACGCATCGGGGAACCATCGGATGGGCGTACGGTTCTCTACCTCTACCCCTTGACCGGCAGCCCCACGATCGACCTTCCGAAGGGCTGGGAGACCATCCCGGGCGCGCGTGGCTGCACAGCGGAGGCGTGCGGCTTCCGCGACCACCATGCGGAGCTCTTGCGTGCCGGCGCGCGGCGCGTCTTCGGACTTTCGAGCCAGTCCACCGTATACCAGCGCGAGCTCGTCGAGCGGCTGCGCCTGCCCTTCGCCATGCTCTCCGACGAGCGGCTCGCGCTCGCCTGGGCGATGGGGCTGCCGACCTTCGAGGCGGACGGAATGCGGCTCTTCGGCCGTCTTACGCTGGTCCTGCGCAGCGGAGTCGTCGAGCATGCGTTCTATCCCATCGATGCCCCGGAGCGCCATGCGGAGGAGGTTCTTGCGTGGCTGCGGGCGCATCCTGCCCGCTGAGGCGCACGATGCCGAGCTTCACACTGGTCACCGCAGGGTGCCCGCAACTGGCGGTAGTGCGGGGGCAGTGCGCACAGGAAGGACGGCGTGCCGTCCGCCGCGACGGCGGACGAGCCCTGCATCGCCATACACAAGCCTCATGGCTTGCGTGATCACTCTGGGTCCAATTCGGCCAGAGCGCCGTGCGATCGGGAACGACGCCTTGCGTGGGGATGGGCGTAGGGCGGTCCGCATGGCTTTTCGGCTGCGGCGGGCTGAGATCCGGGCGGTCGCATGTCTTGTATGGTTTCTTGGAGCCAAACGCGCCCGAAGCTGAACAATTCGGCGCGCTGCGGGTTCTTGGTAGGTGCGGAGGTGGCGACGACGACGCTTGAGTCCCTGATGACGACCTATGCACGGAGCGTCTACCAGCAGGCCTACCTCTACACGGGCAGTGCCACGATGGCGGACGACATCCTACAGAACGTGTTCCTTGCCGCCTATCGGCACCTCGGCGCAATCCGCAATCCGAAAGCCTGGCTCGCCAGAGCGACCGTGAACGCTGCGCGCAACATGCTGCGAGAGCGGGCGCGACACCCCGCGGAGAAGCTTCCGGAGGACCTTCAAGACCCGCAGGCAGACCCGTCCGCGCGGTATGAGGAGCAGGACGTGATCGATGCGATCCTCGCCCTGCCGGCCCACCTGCGCGAAGTGGTCGTGCTCGTCTACTACCAGGGCAGCCGCAGCCGGGAAGCCGCCGCACTGCTCGGGATCCCGCAGGGCACCGTGCGCAGCCGCCTCACGCGGGCGCGCCGGCTGCTGAGACATCAGCTGGAGGAGGAGCGCGAAGGATGAGGAGAAGCATCGATGAGACCCTGCGGGACCTGCCGCAGGTGATGGACCGCGCGGGGATCGCTCCGGACCTCGACGCACTCACCGATCGGCTGTACCGCGCGCCGCAGCGCGGGGGTGGCCGTTGGTGGCTGCTCGGCAGTGTCGCGACGCTGGCCGCGCTGGTCGCAGTCGCGGCGCTGGTGCGCCATGGGGAGGGGCCGGTTCGGCTGCCGGCACCAGCCGCCACGAAGAAGGCCAGCCTCGTGCGCAACTACGGGCAGGCGCGGCAGGAACTCGGACAGCGTCTTGCGCGCGCACCGATCCCCGCCTACCTTCCGCTGACCGTCGGCAAGGGACTCGTACCGGGCTCGATCGACGCCAGCTACCGCGTGACCCAACTCGGGTACAGCGTCACGATGGGGTACGGGCCCAAGACCCCGCTCCCCTTGAACTCTCCCAAGGCGCAGTTCGGCAACGCGGAGCTCTTGATGATTGTGCGCGGCGCGGCGCCCGGGGGAAGCCTACAACTCTCGCAGTGGATTCCGCTGCCGAGCGCCGTGCCGATTCCGAACGCGGCGCAGGGCACCGTGGACCTCGGCCACGGCATCGTCGCGACGAATTTCGTCGGCGGTGCGGGCCCAAGCACGGTGGAGGCGGTGACCTGGCGCGAGGGCGGCTGGACGTTCTGGGTCGGGCCCTGGGTGACGGCAAACTGGGGCAATCCGGAGAAAGCCGCCGCGCAGGAGGCGGCGATGTACCTGCACACGAAGTTCCCTGGCAAGGACGGGGTCGCGGTGTTCGCCGCCGGGCAGGACGATCCGTCCGAGGCCGTCTTCTCGGTCGGCCGGAACCGCTACGCCGTGCTTGCGCTCGGCTGGCGCGCGGCGCAGTTCGCAGCGACCATGGCACCTACGCGCTGAGGAAAGGGGGGCCAGTCTGCCGAGAGCAGGTCTGCCCCTCTTTACAAGAACTGTTTCGAAAGATATGTTGTGAATATGGAGAAACCACCACAGCGAACGATCGAGCTCACCGACCCGCGCGCCCTGCGCGCG
>JAJYTV010000116.1 GCA_021792885.1 Bacillota bacterium | reverse complement strand
CTCGGGGAACTCGCGCGCCATCTCGCGGCCCATCGCGTTGCGCCGCTCCGGCTGGTTCAGGATGAGCGTCGCGACGCCGCCGTCCCGCTCGATCAAGAGCGTGTCGTACAAGGCTGCACCTCCCCCATCGGGTTGGTCCCCACCTAGGCGCCGACCATGCTGTAGCCGCCGTTGCAGACGAGGAAGGCCCCGGTGATGTGGCCGGAGTCCTCGCTCGCGAGGAACAGGACGGAGCCGACGATCTCCTCGGGCCTCGGCACGTGCTTCAAGGCCGTGCGCTGGATGTAGGCCTCGCGGCGGCCCGACTTCCAGTCGTCGCGGTTCATCGTGCGCTCGGTCTCGATGAAGCCAGGGCCGAGCGTGTTCACGCGCACGTAGGGGCCGAGGGCCGCGGCGTAGGACTTCGTCAGCCCGATGATGCCGTACTTCGCGGCCGCGTACTGCGGGGCGCGCGGGCTGCCGTTCACGACGACGTGGGAGCCGATGTTCACGATCACGCCTGACTTCGCCTCGACCATCCGCACGCCGCACTCGTGGATCATCAGCATGGTGCCCTTCACGTCGACGTCCAGGACGTGGTCGATCGACTCCTCGGTGATGTCGCGCCAGGACATCTGGTCCGAAGCGACGTCCCCGACGTTGTTGATCAGGATGTCGATGCGCCCGAACTCCTTGTAGACGTCTGCCACGACGCGCTTCACGTCATCCCACTTCGCGATGTCGCCCTGGGTCGTCATCGCCCGGCGCCCGAGGGCGCGCACGCCCTCCGCCACCGCTTCCGCGCCCGCCTTCGAGGAATTGTAGTGCACCGCGACGTGCGCGCCTTCCTTGGCCACCGCGTCGACGATCGCCGCACCGAAGCCCCGTCCGCCGCCGGTCACCAGCACAACCTTGTCCTTCAGCCGCTCACCCATCACAGTTCCCTCCCCAATTCGGTCCGGCGAGCCCCTCTACGCGAGCTCAAGGGCCAGCGTGCGGAACTCGTCGTCGCTCACGAGCCCGCGCTTGCGGGTCGCGAGCTCCTTCACCCGCTCGAGCAGGAGGCGCTGCGCCTCCTGAGAGGCCGAGATCCCCAGCTCCTCGCACTTGATGCGGATCGAGTCGCGCCCGCTGCGCTTGCCGAGCACGACCTCGCGCGTCGCCCCGACGACCGCCGCCCCGTAGGGCTCGATCGCCTGCGGCACGTGGAACTGGCTGACCGCCGTTCCGGTCTCGCGGCGGAAGAGGTTCTCCCCCACGAGCGGTGTCCAGGGGGCCATGTCGTAGCCCGCGAGCTCCCGCACCCGGCGCGAGACCATGTGCACGAGCTCGAGGCGCAGGTTCGTCTCGTGCCCGTAGAGGGCGCCCAATGCCAGGGCGACCTCCGCGAGGTTCGTGTTGCCCGCCCGCTCCCCCATGCCGTTCACGGTACCCTGGATGTACTCGGCCCCCGCCCGCACCGCGGCGACCGCCGCTGCGGTGGCGAGGCCGAAGTCGTTGTGGCCGTGGAAGTGGATCGGCACGCCGGGCCCGGCCCAGTCGCGCACGAGAGCGACCAGGTAGGCTGCGGCTTCCGGCGCCGCGATGCCGATCGTGTCGACCACGACAAGCTCCTGCGCACCGGCGTCGAGCGCCGTCTTGTAGACGGACTCGAGGAACGAGAGGTCCGCGCGCGTGCCGTCCACGGCGAAGTAGGCGACCCGCACGCCGCGCTGCGCGGCGGATCCGACGGCCGTGCGGATGCGGCGCAGCATCTCGCTGCGCTCCACCCCCAGGGCGCCGAGCTTCATGTCCGACACTGGCGCCTCGATCACGGTCGAGCGGAGCCCGAGCTCGGCGATCGCGGCGACGTCGTCTGGCATCGCGCGAGAGAAGCCCCAGATCTCCGCGCGCAGCTTTGCGTCGCGCATCATCTCGATCGCGCGCCGGTCCTCGTCGGACACGCGCGGGAAGCCGGCCTCGATGCGGTCGATGCCGAAGGCGTCCAAAAGGCGCGCGATCTCGAGCTTCTGCTCGGGCGTGAGCACGACACCGACCGTCTGCTCTCCGTCGCGCAGCGTGGTGTCGTAGAGCCCCACCGTTCGGGGCGGCTCCTTCGGCAGCGCCTTCGCGTTGAGGTCACCGGTCCACAGCAGCTGGCGGTCAATCATGGCCACCTAGCCCAACCCCTCTCCGCACAATTTCCCTCGGGTGTGGGCTACCAGCGGACCTTGGGCGGCGGCGCCTGCCCGTAGGCCTCCTGCCAGGACACCACGTGGTTGCGCAGGACGCCGATGCGCTCGATCTCCGCCTCGATCCGGTCGCCCGGCTTCAGGTAGAGCGACTTCGGGTCGCTGCTGAACGCCGCGACGCCCGACACGGTGCCGGTGGAGAGGACGTCGCCGGCCGAGTAGCCGAGCGGCGAGTAGTGGGAGAGGATCTCCGGGATCTTCACGGAGATGCGCCCGGTCCAGGACTGCTGGCGCATCTCGCCGTTCACCCGCAGCTCCATCTTCAGGTCGTGCGGGTCCGGGATCTCGTCCGGCGTCACGATCCAGGGGCCGAGCGGGGAGAACGTGTCGATCGACTTGCAGAAGGTGAAGACCTTGGACTCCATCTCCCGGCGCTGGATGTCGCGCGCGGTGATGTCGTTGAAGATCACGTAGCCGCCGATGTAGTCCGAGGCCTCCTCCGGCGTGAAGTGCTTTCCGGGCTTCTTCAGCACGACGGCGAGCTCGAGCTCGTAGTCGAGCTCCTCCGTGAGGTGCTCGGGATAGATGATCGCGTCGTCCTGGCCGATGATCGCGTCGATGTTCTGGAAGAAGATGATCCACGGCAGCACGGGTGCGACCCAGTTGGACTGGTCCGCCTCGTTCGCGTGCTCGCGGAAATTCCCGGCGGTGTGGAAGAACTTCTTCGGGATGATCGGGGCGCGCAGGCGCACCTCCGACAGCGCGAAGTCCCGCCCGTTCGCCCGCTCCGCGGCCTCCATGCCCGCGTCGCCGCGCTCGAACAGGGTCCGCATGTCGGGAACGTCGACCGTCACGACGCGGTCCTGGCGCACCACGCCGACCCGCTCGACGCCACTGTGCTCAAAGGTCACCAGTTTCAAGGAAGCCACTCCCTCCTGAAGTTGCGCGTCCTGCCCGGCACTGACCCGTCCGCCGCCGCACGCCGATCCCGGCGGGGCGGCAGGCGGCTTAGAGGCCGAGGCGGAAGATGCGGTTCGCGTTGCCCGAGAACACCTTCTGCTGGTCCGCAGGATCGGGAATGACATCCTTGACGATGTCGATGTGCTCCCGCGGGGAGAAGGGGAGGGGGCCGTAGTCCGTGCCGAAGAGCAGCCGGTCGATGCCGAAGAGCTCGACGGCCTGGCGCACCCCGCTCGGGGAGAAGCCCATGGTGTCGGTGTAGAGGTTGGTCTTCAGGTAGCTGAACGGCGTGTGCTCGTTCTTCAGCACCTTGTCCGGGGGCGGGTTCGCGATGCCCTCGTAGTTGAGGCGCCAGTTGAACTCCAGCCGGCCGAGCACGGCGGGCAGCGCGCCGCCCATGTGCACGGCGACCATCTGCAGCTTGGGGTGCCGGTCGAACACGCCCGCGAGGATCATGCGCGAGAAGGAGAGCGCCGTGTCGAACGGCCGGCCCACCGCCTCGAGCAGCCGGTAGCCACTCAGCATCTCGGCGCCGAACGGGACGAACGGCGGGTGCGCGTGGATGACGACGCCCTTCTGCTCCGCGAAGCCGAAGAGCCAGTCGCACTCCGGCGCGTCGAGGAACTTGCGCTCCATCCCGGTTCCGTAACTCGTCGCGATGCTGATCGCCTTCGCGCCGTGCTGGTCGATCGCCGGCTCGAGCACCCGGATGCAGCGCTCGTCGAACGGGTTCGCGTCGACCATCGTGTCGAAGTCCTCGGGATGCTGCGCGATCAGCTTCAGGCGGTCTTCGAAGACGATCTGCATCACGTCGACCGGGTCCATCCGGAAGACGTTGCGCGAGAGCGTCTCCACCTGGCTGCCACCGCTCAGGATCGCCTTCGTGACCCCGCCCGCGCGCTGCCCGGCCAAGGAACCTTCCGTGTCCCAGTAGGATTCGTAGAGGAAGACATCCTGTTCGCGGATCTGCGGGAAGCCCCTCGCCGGATCAACCATTCCACGTTCCATGAACTTTTGGCGCGTGCGCTCTCCGTACGCATGACGGTGCGTGTCGATGACCACGAGACGAACCTCCTTCTCGGTGGAAGTCAGACGAAAAAGACCCCGACCGCAGCGCGCTGCGGCAGGGGCTAGGCGCCCTTCGGCGCAGGCGGCGCGCCCGATGGGCGGGCCGACGAGGAAGCAAGGTACGTCCGCACGTCCGCCACGGTGCGCTGGAGATGTTCGACCAGCATGTCGCGCGCCCGCCCGGCGTCGTGCGCGAGGCACGCGTCGAGGATCGCCTGGTGCTCCGCGCGCCGCTGCTTCACGGAGCCGCGCAGCGACTGGGACATGGTGCGGTATCGCTCCGTGGCGTCGATCAGCGGCGGGATCAGGCGGTCGAGGGTGGGCGACTCGGCGATCGCGTAGAGATCGAGGTGGAAGCGCCGGTGCATCTCCCGCCCGCCGCGCGCATCCCCGCTCTCGTACGCGTCCATGAACTCGTCGAGCGTGTGCAGGAGGCCGTCGTAGTGCGCGCGGGAGAACGTCCTGCATGCGCGCTCGACCGCGATCGCCTCGATCGCCGCCCGCACGCTGTAGATGTCCTCCATGTCCTCGAGCGAGAGCTGCGCGACGTACGCCTCCCGCTGCGGGATCTGCACGATCAGTCCCTCGTGCTTCAGCCGGTTCACCGCATCGCGGACCGGCATGATGCTGAGCCCCAGGAGGTCCGCCTGTTCCTTCAGGCCGACGGCCGCACCAGGAGGCAGCTGCCCTGTCAGGATCTGCTCGCGGATCTCGAGCCACGCCACGTCGGCCAGGCTGCGCACGCGGGGGGAGCGCGTACTCCGCTCCGGTCTTCCGATCCGGCTCACCTCCCCTGGACTAAATTTATAAAATATATATTACGTAATGCAATAGGCATGCGCTCCCTGACCAACGAGGAAGGGCCGCAGCCCCTGGCTGCGGCCCCGTGATTGCAAGCCCTACTCCCACTCGATCGTGCCGGGCGGTTTCGACGTGATGTCGTAGAGCACGCGGTTGATGCCCGGCACCTCGCTGACGATCGCAGACGCGATGCGCTGCAGGAGGTCGTGCGAAAGCTTCGCCCAGTCGGCGGTCATGCCGTCCTCCGAGCTCACGGCCCGGACGACGACCGCCTCGCCGTAGGTGCGGTGGTCTCCCTGCACCCCGACCGTCCGCACCCCCGGCAGCACCGCGAACCACTGCCAGATCTCCTGGTCTGCGCCCGCCCGCTCGATCTCGCGCCGCACGACGGCGTCAGCGTCGCGCAAGAGCGCGAGCCTGTGCTCCTGCACCTCGCCGACCATGCGGATCGCAAGGCCCGGGCCGGGGAAGGGCTGGCGGCGGACGAGCGCGCGCGGCAGCCCGAGCTCTTCGCCGAGCGCCCGCACCTCGTCCTTGAAGAGTTCCCGCAGCGGCTCGAGCAGGCGGAAGCGCAGGTCGTCGGGCAATCCGCCGACGTTGTGGTGGCTCTTGATCACGTCGGCCTTGCCTGGGCCGGACTCGACCACGTCCGGATAGAGCGTGCCCTGGACGAGCCAGTCGATCGGCCCGAGCTTCGCGGCCTCCTCCTCGAACACGCGGATGAAGAGGTTGCCGATCTTCTTGCGCTTCTCCTCGGGGTCCGTGACGCCTCGCAGCGCGGCCAGGAAGCGCTCCTGCGCCCGCACATGGATGAAGCGCAGGGAGCGGCCCGCAAACGCACGCTCCACCTCGTCCCCCTCGCCCTTGCGCAAGAGGCCGTGGTCGACGAACACAGCCGTCAGCCGTTCGCCGATCGCCCGCTGGACGATGGCTGCGGCGACCGCCGAGTCGACGCCGCCCGAGAGCGCGACCAGCGCGGATCCCCCCTGCACGGTCTGTTGGATGCGCTCCACCTCGCGTTCGAGGAAGGAACCCATGTTCCACCCGCCCTCGAGTCCCGCGATGCCGAAGAGGAAGTTGCGCAGGATCTCGCGGCCGTACTCCGTGTGCACGACCTCTGGATGGAACTGGACCGCGTAGATGTCGCGCCTCGGGTCGCCCATCGCGGCGCAGGGCGCGCCCTCGCTCTGCAGCAGGAGCGCGAAGCCGGGCGGCAGGGCCTCCACGCGGTCGCCATGGCTCATCCAGACCCGGAAGTCCTGCGGGACGCCCTCCAGCAGGCGGTCTTCCACGCCTGCGCGATGCGCGCGCGCCGGGCCGTACTCCGGCGTCCCCGGGTCCACCCGGCCGCCGAGCGCGTAGGCGAGCCACTGCATGCCGTA
>JAJYTV010000115.1 GCA_021792885.1 Bacillota bacterium | reverse complement strand
TCGTCGTCGGCGTGCGCGGCGCCAGGGGGCCCTCGATCGGAACGCCATCCGCACGAAGGGCAAGGCGCAGGTAGGCGCCCGGCGCGTCCTCCCCGAGCGGCGCAGCGAGCAGCGCAGCGATGCCGAGCCGCCGCAGGGCGACCGCAGCGATGGCGAAGCCGCCCGGCGCGAGAGCGATGTCGCTCGCCCCGAGCTCCTCGCCCGGCTCCGGCAAGCGCTCCACAGGCGCCGCGACGACGTCGAGGAAGGCGGGGCCGATCACCAGGACCTGCAACTTGGCGCCTCCGCTCAGATGCCGACCTCGAAGCGCAGCCAGTCCGCGAGGGAGTCCCTGCGCGTCGCCGGCCGCGCGACGCCGTCCTGTACGAAGACGACGGGCGGTGTCGGCACGCGGTTGTAGTGCGATGCCATGCTGTGGTTGTAGGCGCCCGTGTCGAGCGCCAAGAGGAAGTCGCCGGTCTGCAGGATCGGCAGGCGGACGCCGCGTGCAAGCACGTCGCCGGTCTCGCAGTGCAGCCCTGCGACGTCCACGAGCTCCGTCTCGTCGCCCCCCTCGCGCGCCGCGGCCATCTCGGGATAGGCGCCGTACAGCGCGGGCCGCGGATTGTCGGACATGCCGCCGTCCACGAAGAGATAGGTGCGGCCGTCGCCGACCTTCTTGCGGCCGGCGACGCGGTAGACCGTGATGCCCGAGGGTCCGACGATGTAGCGGCCGGGCTCGAACATGAGGCGCGGCAGCGGCAGGCCGAGGTCGGCGGCAAACGGGGCGAGTCCGTCGCGCGCCGCCTGGGCGACGTCGAGCGGGGCCGGAGCCTCCGGCTGGATGCCGAGGCCGCCGCCGAGGTCGAGTTCCTCCGGCCAGAAGTTCGTCCCCGCGTGCGCGTGCACGGCGAAGTCCCCGAGCGCCTCGGCCGCGCGGCGGAACGGTTCGAGTTCCTCGATCGCGGAACCGATGTGGGAGTGGTAGCCGCGCAGCGCGACGCCCTCCTCCGCGAGCGCCCGCCGGACCGCCTCGAGCGCCTGGCCGTCTTCGATCGTGATGCCGAACTGGCTCAGGGGGACGCTCGTCGAGAGCGACGGGTGGGTGTGCGGGTCGATGCCGAGCTGCAGGCGGATCAGCACCTCCTGCGTCCTGCCGGCCTCGCGCGCGGCCTTGCCGATCGCCGCGATCTCCTCCATGGAATCGACGACGACCCGGCCGACGCCTTCCTTGGCCGCGCGCTGCAGCGCGGCGAAGGACTTGTAGACGCCGTGGAGCAGGATGCGTTCCGGCGGGAAGCCGACGCGCAGCGCGAACTCGAGCTCGCCCTGGCCGACGACGTCGAGCAGCATGCCCTCCTCGGCGACGAGCTTGGCGATGCGGCCGATGAGCAGAGCCTTCGAGGCGTAAGCGACGTTGCCGGCGCCCGCCGCCGCGGCGTACTGTGCGAGCCGGGTCCTGAGCTCCCCCTCGTCGTAGAGGTAGAGCGGCGTTCCGAAGGCAGATGCGAGGTCCGGGATGCGGGCGCCGGCGATGCAGGCGACGCCCTGCGCATCATAGCGGAAGCTAAGCGGTGGCAATGGAGAGCCCCCCCTGATGGTCTAGGTCTGCGGGTCGGCGTGCGGGAGTCGCCCGCTGCGGGCGATCTCTCCATAGAAGCGGCCGCTCTCGCGGACCGTGCGCTCTTGCGTCTCTCGGTCGACCGCGACGATTCCGAACTGCGGGCGGTAGCCCTCCGCCCATTCGAAATTGTCGAGCAGGGACCAGTACTGGTAGCCGATCACTGGTACGCCCTCGCGCATCGCGTGACGCATCGCGGTCAGGTGATCGAGGATGTACGCGCGGCGCGCCTCGTCGTCGCTTGCCGCGATGCCGTTCTCGGTGACGAGGATCGGCCGCTCGAACTCCTTCAGCGCGCGCAGTGCGCGCTGGAAGCCTTGCGGCGAGATGGACCAGCCCATCTCCGTGTGCGCCTCGTCCGCGGAGGCGAGGGGCTCGCCACGGGTCAGGGAGGTCACGTAGCGCGTGCTGTAGTAGTTGAGGCCGATGAACTGGTAGGTGCCGCGGATCGCGCGCATGTACCAGCGGTTGAACAGGTAGTCCTCGACTTGCGCGCCCCTGCGCTGCGTTGCGCTCCCGCGCTCGCGCGGCTGGAAGTCGATCCAGTGCTTCGCCACGCCGAGCAGCATATCCGGGTGGCGGGCGTGGATCCGTGCGTAGGCCTCCCTGTGCCAGCGCACTAGCCGCCGCGCCGCCGCGACGGCGGACACGGGGGACTTGCGCCCCGGAGGCCAAACGCCGTCGAGGTAGCCCATCAGCACGAGCACCATCGGTTCGTTGATCGTGACGATGTAGCGGGCCGCGCCCTCCAGCGCATCCGCCGCGGCGGCGCAGAAGGACGCGAACCGGTCCGTGCTGTCGGGCGCAAGCACGCCGCCGCGTTCGCTCAGCCAGCGCGGCAGAGTGAAGTGGTGCAGCGTGACGATCGGCTCGACGTCCTGCTCTCTGCAGGCGAGTGCCATCTGCCGGTAGTGTTCGAGCTGGCGCGTGTCCAGACGGCCGGGTTCGGGCTCGATGCGGCTCCACTCGAGCGAGAAGCGGTAGGAATTCAGCCCGAGCGAGCGCAGGAGCGCGATGTCGTCGGGATACCTGCCGTAGTGCTCGCAGGCATTGCCCGAAGGATCCTTCGAACCGCCGGCCAGCTCGAAGTCCCACCAGTCGCAGTTGTCGTTGCCGCCCTCCACCTGGTGCGAAGAGGTGGCAGCGCCGAACAGGAAACCCTCGGGAAAATCGCGGGCCCGCAAGCTGCACATCCCTCCGCGTGAAGGCATTCATCAATCATTCCACACGAGGGCGCAGGAACCTGCGCCGGGCTGGGGCGCCGCCTTGGGGCAACCTCCTCCTGACGGCGGTGCGGCGCCGGAGCACGTGCGCCAGCAGGATACCGGCCCTCGCGCAAGAACAGGAGACTGTCGGCGCCGCACGCCGCAATCTCGGTTGGGAGGTCATCTCTTTGCGCATCCTGCACACCCGCATCCGCGTCCGCGATCTCGAGCGCTCCGTCGCCTTCTACCGGGACGTGCTGGGGCTCGAGGAGACTGCGCGGCGCGACTCTCCCGTGGGCAACAAGCTCGTCTACGTCACCGACCCTGCGTCGGGCCACGAGATCGAACTCTGCTACCAGCCGAAGAGCGGGCCCTTCACGTTCCCCGAGGACATCTTCCACGTCGCGTTCGAGGTCTCCGATCTCGTGGCCTTCGGCGAGGCGCTGAAGAAGCGCGGCATCCCGTTCACGGACGGCCCGCACGTTTCCGCCACGGGTGCGATGCTCGCCTTCATCGACGACCCGGACGGGTACGAAATCGAGCTCATGCAGCGGGCCAAGGCATGACGGGACTCGAGGACGACTTCTGCGACATCGTGCGCAAGGCCCGCTTCGGGCTCTCCCTCGCTGCGGAGGACGCGGCGCGTCGGGCGGGCATTGACCCGGCGCGGCTCGCGGAGCTCGAAGGCGGGGCCGAGCCGACGGAGGAAGAGGCGCGTCGCCTCGGGGAGGTCCTCTCGCTGCGGGGGCAGGCGCTGCAGGCGATCGCCGCAGGCAGCTACACCCCGCCCGAGGTGGCGCAGCGCTTCGGCGACTTTCGCGTCACCCCCGTCTTCGCGGAGGACGTCGGCGCGTTCTGCTATGCCGTCTCGTCTCCCTTCGGCAAGTTCGCAGTGGACGCGGGCGGAGGCGCGGGGCGCATCCGCGCGGCGCTCCAAGGTTCGCCCGAGGCCGTCCTTCTGACGCACGGTCACCGCGACCACATCGCTGCGCTTCCTGCGTTTGGGGCGCCGGCGTATGCGCACCCTGCGCTCGCTGCCGAGGTCCGGGGGACGCCGCTTGGGGACGGGGAGGAGATCCGCGGCCTGCAGGTTCTCCACTGCCCGGGTCACAGCCCCGACATGCTGACCTTCTCGGGGCCGGGCTTCGCCTTCGTCGGCGACACGCTCTTCGCCGGGTCGCTCGGCCGTGCGCGGACTCCCGCGGACTACGAGGCATTGCTCCAGAGCGCGCGCCGCATCCTTTCACTGCCGCCCGAAACCGCGCTCTTCTCCGGGCACGGGCCGCCGACCACCGTAGGGGCGGAACGGGAGCACAACGCGTTCGTCGGGGTCTAGCCCCGGCGTCCCAAGCGGGAGGAGAGGCCGTGCAGATCTGGCGCGGTGCGGGCGTGCGCGAAGCGATCGGCCGCAGCCTGGGCCCCGAAGGCATCGTCGTCGGGCGGCCCGGCAGGCCGAGTCCCAGCTGGATCGCCGGTCTGCCGTTCGGTCCGGACCAGTTCTTCCTCGGCGGGCCGACGGGTCCCCTCGGGACGGAGGACCTGCCGGAGCTTTTGGACGCGCTGCTCGAGGCCATCCCGGACTCCGTGCGGCGCATCTACCATTACGACGCGACCTGGGCGCAGGAAGTGGAGCGGGCCTTCACGCGGGCCGGCTTCGAGGACTTCGTGCACCGCTACACGATGGTGCGCTCCCTGCCCGCGCCGCGGCTGCCCGAGCCCGCGCGGCTCGGCCTGGAGGCGCTTTCGGAGGAGAACGAGGGAGACTTCGTCGCGGCCTACGCCTCCTGCCTCGAGGGCTGCCTTTCGCCGATGTCGCTCGAGGACCGCGCGGATCCCGCGGCCGCACTGCGATTCCAGATGCGCCAGGAACACGGCCCCGGGGGAAGGCAATGGCTCCTCGCCCGCACCGCGTCGGGCGACGTGGCAGGCATCGCGCTGCTCGACCGCTACGGACCGGAGGATAGCGACTGGGTGGTGACCTTCGTCGGCACCACCCGGGCCCACCGCGGGCAAGGCTATGCGAAGGAGCTGCTCTCGAGCGCGGCCGCGCGCGCCACCCGCGCCGGGGCGAGAACGCTCTACCTCGCCGTCTGCCAGCCGAACCTGCCCGCGGTGGGGCTCTACCGTCGGCTCGGCTTCCGCACGCGCGAGACGTACCGCGTCTTCCGCAAGTTGCGCTCTGCGGCGCCGGTCACGGGCGCATGACGTGCGGCAGGACGGCGATCAGCGAGACGAGGAGGATCGCCGCCCCGACCAGCAGATCGTTGACAGCATGGCCGCCCGGCTGGGTGAACGGCAGCACGAGCAGCAGGAAGGCGCCAAGGGCCGTGAAGAGGTAGGCCAGGCGTTCATGCAGGCCTGCCGCCCAGAAGCCGGCAAGGGCGATCAAGGCGCCCAGGACGAGAGCGGACTCGGTGTGCGGGCCGCTGCGGTAGTGCAGGGCGTAGGGGGACGAGAGCTCCCAAAGGCCGAGCAGCATCGGCAGCCAGCGCAGGAGAAAGAGGGGCCTTCGGAGCACCGTGCGATCCCTCCGAAGGAAGATTGCGGGGATCGGGCGCAGTCTATGCGCAGAGAAGCCTCGGCTTCGCCGCGGGGCGAAAAGGAAGAACCCGCCGGCTGCGAGCAGCCGGCGGGTTCTCGTGCCGAGCTCAGGACCGCACGAGGCTACGCAGGATGAAGAAGACGTTCGCGGGACGCTCCGCGAGGCGCCGGGTGTAGTAGGCGTACCAGTCGGTGCCGTAGGGCACGTAGCAGCGCACGCGGTACCCCTGCGCCGCGAGTTCGCGCTGGCGTGACATGCGGATGCCGTAGAGCATCTGGAACTCGAAGCGGTCGGGGGGGATGTGCCGCTCGCGCACCCAGCCCTCGATCTCCTGGATGATCTGCTCGTCGTGCGTCGCGATCGCCACGTAGAGGTTCGCGCGCAGCGCCATGTCGACGAGGCGCAGGTAGTTCTGGTCTACGTCGGACTTCAGCGGGAAGGCGACGGTCGGGGGCTCGAGGTAGGCGCCCTTGACGATCCGCACCGTGATCCCTTCCGCTGCGAGGAGCGCAAGGTCGTTCTGGGTTCGGAAGAGGTAGGCCTGCAGGACGGTGCCGATGCGCTGGTAGGTCTTGCGCAGCTCGTGCACGATCGCGAGGGTGGCGTCGGTGTGCAGGGAGTCCTCCATGTCGATGCGGACGAAGTTGCCCGTCTGCTGGGCTGCGGCCACGATGCGCTGCATGTTGGAGAGACACTCTTCCCGACCGACGTCAAGTCCCATCTGTGTGAGCTTGATCGACACGTTGGCGTCGACCTTCGCCTCGGCGACCGCATGCAGGATGTCGACGTAGACGTCCGCTTGGCGCGAGGCCTCGTCGGCCGTCGCGACGCTCTCGCCGAGGTGGTCTATGGTGACCGTGATGTTCTGCCCGTTCAGCCTGCGGACGACCTCGATCGTCTGCTCGAGGGTCTCTCCGGCGTAGAAGCGGTGCGCACCGAGGTGCTTGCCGTAGCGCGTAGCGAACCGGGAAACGGAAGGCGAGCCTGCGACGTTGAGGATGAACTGACGCAAAAATTGCGA
>JAJYTV010000114.1 GCA_021792885.1 Bacillota bacterium | reverse complement strand
CACCGCGTTGCCGACGTGCTGCATGAATTGACCTCCAGGAGCCACGAGTCGGCGCAGGCGGTCGCACAAGTGCAAGAGAGCGTCGCGGGCGTTGCGCAGCGCCTGGAGACGCTCGCTTCGTTCAGCGAGGAGATCAACGCGCAGACGACCGAGACGAGCGACGCCGTCTTCGGCGCCCGCGACGCCGCCATGGAGGCGCAGACAGCCCTCGCCACGATCGTCGGAGCGGTGGGGGAGCTCGGGGCCCGCGCCCAGCAGATCATGCGCGTCAGCGGGGTGATTGCGGAGATCGCCGCCCAGACGAACCTCTTGGCCCTGAACGCCGCCATCGAGGCGGCGCGCGCGGGGGAGAACGGGCGCGGCTTCGCCGTGCTCGCCGACGAGATCCGCCGCCTCGCGGACCGCGCGAAGACGCAGACCCAGACGATCGGAAAGGATATCGACGCGGTGATGCGCCAGCTCGAGGTCACCCGGGAGACCGCGGGAAGCGCGCAGGACAAGATCGAAGGGCTCGTGCACGTGATGCGGGAGTCCGGAGAGGCGCTCGGCAACGTCCGTACGGTGATGGGCGAGGCCGCGCGGGAGATCTCGGCCGCTGCAGCGGTGGGCGAACACCAGCGTACGCGCGTCGACGACGTTGCGGGACAGCTGCAGGCCTTCGACGAGAACCTGAGCGCGGTGGACGAGCAGATCGACGCGATCACAGGGGCGGTGCGCAAGACGGCGCTCGCAATGGAGACGGGGTACCTCGAGATCGACCGCTACACGTACTCCGGCGCGGTGCCGGAGGCGGTCGACGCCGCGTTCGAGGCCGCGGAGGAGGTCGAGCGCCTGGTCCTCGAGGCGGTGAAGGAGCGGCGATTGAACCTCGAGGACATGCTTCGCACCGGCGTCTACCAGCCGATCACCGGTGACGACGTCCGCCACCTCTCCCGGTACTTCGACGTCTCCAAGGTGATGGGGCGCGAGATCTTGCCGCCGCGCCATCGCGTCCCCTACGAGGATACCGTCGAACTCGACCTGTGCACGCTGATGCAGAGCTTTGCCGCACGCAACCCGCACTGGGTGCTCTTCAGCCTGATCGACCTGAACGGCTACGTCACCGCCTGCGCCGATATGGACCGCCCCGCCCTCACGGGCGACCCGAAGCAGGACGACAAGAACCGCCTGAAGCGTCTCCTGCCGCATCCCTCGTGGGTACGCGCAGGCCGGGCGGGACTGCCGGAATCGGCACAGTGGCTGCCGAACAACCAGTCGCGCCAGGACTTCACCCGCCGGGGTGCGGACCTCAGGCGTCCCGCAACACCGCCTGATCCACTGATCCAGACCTACATCCGCAACAACGTCGACGTGATGACGCTCGTCTCGGTCCCGGTCTTCCTGGGGGGCGAGCGTTTCGGCGGCATCTGCGTCACCTGGCGCTAGCAGGACGTGACGCAATTGGGCGGGCACCCGGCTCATCCGGGCGCCCGCCCGTTTTGCCGCGAACGACCAGTCCTGCTCCGGAGGGGAGCAGGGACGATCCTCATGCACGACCCAGCCGTGGCCGTCCGAGATGAGCCTCCCTCCGAGGTAGAGGCGGAAATCGCGCTCCTTGAGCAGCGAGGGCGGCCGGCTACTCGCCATGGCGCCGCCTCGGATGGGGATTGAGTGCCGCCGTCCGGTGGGCGTACCCTTCGTGGTGGACGGTTCGGCGCACCCCGGCGCGGATGGTATGACAGCGTCGCGTCGAAGGCATGGATAACCTCCCTCGAAAGCGATTCGCCGCGCGATGCCCTCGCGCACGGCCGGCGGAAGGAGGAGAACCGATGGAACCGACCAGGCGCTTCAGCGGTCCGCGCGTGATCCTGGAGCTCGTGCAGCGCGCGCACGCACCCGAGCTCCTCTCGTACCGCCGCCGCAACTTCGCCTACCACCGCCCCTTCTCGCCTGCGCAGGACGAGCGGGACTTGCAGCTCCAGGAGCAGCACGCGCTGATCACGACCTACCTCGAGCGGGCCTCCCGCGACCAGAGCTACCATTTCGGGATCTTCCTGCGTCAGGGCGGGGATCTCGTCGGCCTCTTGAACCTCAACAACGTTGTGCGCGGCGTCTTCCAGAACGCCTACCTCGGCTACTCGATGGACGAGCGGCACACCGGCCAGGGCCTCATGACGGAAGCCGTCGGCGTCGCGGCGCAGATCGCGTTCTCCGTCCTCTCGCTGCACCGGCTGCAGGCAGCCGTGATGCCGTGGAACCTCGCCTCGATCCGGGTGGTCGAGAAGAACCTCTTCCGCAAGGAGGGCTACGCACCGGGCTACCTCAAGATCGCCGGGCACTGGCAGGACCACGTGCTCTTCGCCCGCCGGTCGGACCAGGAGCTCGCACCGCTCTTTCCCGATGGCACTGGCGCGCCGCCGGTGCCGTAGAATGGCCAAGGAAGGCGCTGCCTGCACAGGGCAAGGCGCCGAGGAGGGGCTAGGATGTCGGAGGATGGGGCGCAGGCCTTCTGCCGCAGCTGCGGCAGGGCGGTCGCGCCGGGTTCTGCCTTCTGCGTACACTGCGGGGCTCCCCAGCACGCGGCGCGCGCCTCGTTCGACCCCGGGGCGCGGGACTGGCTCGTGGCGCTCCTTCTGTCCTGCTTCCTCGGGCAGTTCGGCATCGACCGCTTCTACCTCGGGAAGATCGGGACGGGCATCCTCAAGCTCGTGACGCTCGGCGGGTTCGGGATCTGGTGGCTCGTCGACATCATCCTGATCGCGACGGACACGATGACAGACGCCTACGGGCGCCCTCTTGCGCACCGCTATGCCTGATCCGCGGGAGCCGGGATTGGCTATCCCCGCTCTCCCTCCGCCAGCGGGACGCGGCGGAAGACGAAGTAGAGCGCCAGATCGTAGGCGGCCTTGAGTCCTCCCGCGAGGAGAAACGGCACGCCGTACGCCGCCATGCCCATCGCGACGCCGGTGATCACGGGCGATGCGGCCTGCGCCGTGCCGCGCACCGAAGCCGTGACGCCGGAGGCGGCGCTGCGCTCCGCCGGGTCCACGAGCGCCATCGTGTAGGCTTGGCGGGTCGGCACGTCGAGCTGCGAGAGCAAACCCCGCGCGACGAGCAGCGCCGCCGCGGTGGGGAAGTTCGGGGCGAAGGCGACGAGCGCGAGCAGGACGTTCGAGGGAAGGTGCGTGAAGACCATCGTGGCGAGGAGGCCGATCCGCTTCGCGAGCCAGGGCGCCGCGAGCAGCGAGAGTGCCGCGCCGAGGTTCGTCAGGAAGAAGAGCGGGCCGATCAGGGTGAGCGGCGCGCCGAAGCGGACGTGCAGCCAGACGGAGACGATTCCCTGCACGACGAGGCCGCCCGCGAGGGCGTCGACGCCGAAGAGGGCGGTCAGCTGGTAGACCGTTCCGCGGCTGCGCGAGAGGCCCGCCGGAGCCTTCTCCTGCAAGGGTTCCTGCCGCTCGATGGCAGGCGAGAGGCCGGCGTAGGGCACGAGCAGCAGGAGCCCGATGCCGCAGGCGACGAGCGCGGCGACCCTGCCGGCCGGAAGGTACGCGGCGGCGAGCGCGCCGATGGCGGAGAGCAGCGAGGCGAGCATGTTGTAGCGCGCGTAGGCTGCGGTACGGTCTGCGGAAGGGAGCACCTGCGCGAGCGCCGCCACCTCGATCGGCAGCATCGGCCCGACGTCCTTGCCGGAGGGGCTGAACGT
The DNA here is from genome assembly GCA_021792885.1 of Bacillota bacterium. Lineage (GTDB taxonomy): Bacteria > Bacillota > Sulfobacillia > JAJZYS01 > JAJYTV01 > JAJYTV01. The sequence goes on along the minus strand of JAJYTV010000114.1, from coordinate 2,724 downwards.
CGCGAAGAGCGCCGCGATGCCGACGAGCGGCAGGAGCTGCGTCGAGAGCAGAAGGCACCCGACCGCCATCGCGAGCGCGAAGGCGAGGAGGCTCGTGCGCCGCCCCAGGCGATGCGCGATCCGGCCGGAGATGCCGCTGAAGAAGCCGGCTGCAACCAGTGCCACGGTGAACACCGCACCGATCAAGACGGGCGAAAGCCCCGCCCGCCCGAGCGCGATGCCGATGCCGACGGAGAGGAGGCCGAAGGCGAAGTTGCGCAGCCCCGTCGCGAGGAAGAGGCGCAGAACGTCGCCGCGGTGCTCGGTCATCGATCGAACCTCCTGCGAGGGTCGTGTCCTCAGCGTGCTGTAAAAACGAGAGCGGCCCGGGCTACGATTGGTTTGCAAAGACAACCATCGAGGAGGCCCGGACCTATGCAGAGAGTACCACCGTCCGAACGGATCAGCGACTCCATCGCGAAGCTGCTGAGCCAGGGGATTGAGGGCGACGGCTCGGTCGTCGGTGAGTTGCTGCGGCTGGGCGCCCAGCGGTTCGTACAAGAGCTCGTGGAGCGTGAGGTGACAGCATTCCTTGGGCGCGACCATTATGAGCGCCGGGAAGGCAATGAAGAGCTGAAGGGCTATCGCAACGGTTACCGAACCAAGACGATCGCCACCGCCGAAGGCTCGGTGCCAGTGGACATGCCGCAAGTGCGCCGTACGGCAGAGCCGTTCCATTCGAATGTGGTAGGGTTTCTGGAACGCAATACCGACGTCCTGGAACGGCTCGTGGCCGAGATGTACGCCCGTAGGCTATCGACGCGGGACATCGAAGACGCACTGCGGGACGCCACCGGCGATCGCCTGCTCACCCGCACCGACGTCAGCAGTATCACGGAGTCCCTGTGGGTCGAGTACGAAGCCTTCCGCGACCGCAAGCTCGACGAATTCGACGTGCAGTATCTCTTCCTGGACGCCATCTTCGAGCCGCTGCGCCGCACCGGGACCATCAAGGACGGGGTGCTAGCCGCCTGGGCCATCCTCAGCGATGGCCGCCGCGTGTTGCTGCACCTCGCCATCGGCAGTCGCGAAAGTTATGAGAACTGGCTTGAGTTTCTGCGGGACATGGTGAAGCGAGGCCTCCGTACGCCGCTCAGCATCACGACGGACGGGGGTCCTGGGGTCATTGTCGCGGTCGAGGCGATGTGGCCCAAGAGCCTGCGCGTTCGGTGTTGGGCCCACAGAGTTCGCAACATTCTGGACAAGGTACCGGAAGACGTGCGCGCAGAGATAAAGGCATACCTCGCACTTGTACGGGAAGCGCCCAATCTCGATGAAGGCCGCAAGGCCGCAAGGCCGCCGACGCATTCATCGCCCGTTACGAAAGACAGTTCCCCTCCGCCGTGCGCAGCTTCACGGACGATCTTGAGGCCAGCCTGAATCACCTGCGGCTCCCCGTGGCGCACCGCAAGTACGTTCGCACGACCAACCTCATCGAACGAAGCTTCGAAGAGGAGCGGCGCCGGACGAAGACTATCCCCCGTTTCTTCGACGAACACAGCGCCTTGAAGCTCATTTTTGGCGCCCTGACGCGGGCGACCGCCCGATGGCAACGGGTTCGCGTTACGGATCTTGAGCAGCAGCAGATTCGAAACCTGCGGCGCGAACTCGGCATCGATCCGCTGCCACCTCCCCCTGCAGACGAGGAAGAGCCCAAGAACCAGGGTCTCGCCGCATCGTCGGCAGCGTGACGGCTCAACGCCGTTGATGGTTGCGTTGTCGTCGATCAGCCCGACGAGGTTGCCGAGTCCGTCGTAGACGTGCGTGTAGGTGACATACGGTGCTGAGGAGGCTAGGTTTCGGGGAGTACCCTTGTTAGTTTAGTAAGCGTGCGCTCCACCTGCTGATCGTGGTATAGGCATCGCATGTTCGTGAAAGAGCAATTGGGCTACCACCGGCTCACCATAGGGGTTCCACCCCAGTTCCGTCCGCGTCCCAGGCAATGTCAAGGTGAGGATGTGACGCGGTACCCAGACGCGGCCGGTATCGACTAGCAGTTGAGAGACGACGTCGGGCATTACCTCATCCATCGGTACGGTTGAGAAATCAGGATAGGCCAGAAAGCCTGCCACAGCAGGGACGAGTGCGCTAAACGATAGCCACCCCCCCACCCACGGTAGATCTACAGAGAACTCGTATGCCCATGCTGCACCGTAGTTTGTCTCCATCTCCCACCGACCGTCTTTGAACGGAAAAGCTCCGAGTTGGGGCTTGGACGGAGGGCCATTCGGGTGAACGGACCTACGTGCGTTGGCGGGCCCAACAATGCCTTGGACGACATAGATATCCCAAAGCGTTGAGGCTATCTCAGGACTCCATTCCCGCAGCCTTTCCCACTCCAAGGCGATCACATCCCCAGAAGGAACAAGATTATTACTACAATGAGGTCGGCGTCATCCGGATTGATTTCTCCGGCTCCTTCCGCCAGGGCTTGTTCTTCCACCGGATAGGACGATATGAGGCTGCCGTCTTCGCCCACGATAGCTCGATTCACTGTCGTTGGGCTTCCATACCTGTCCGTGCCGATCTGGACCGGGAACCTCCCCTGAAGTGCATACGGGTTAGTAGGTGACGCTGGTTCACCGTACCGAGCCGTGAGTTGATCGAGACTGTTGATCGCCTCAGGGTTGTCGGTGCTGTACTTGGACACACCGGGCACGTCCGGTGCGCCGGCGCCGTGTTTTG
>JAJYTV010000113.1 GCA_021792885.1 Bacillota bacterium | reverse complement strand
GTGCGGCAGCAGGGTGCGGTCCTGCAGTTTGGCAAGGAGGCCGTACGAACGGGCGCGCGCCCTGCGGCCGACGCGGCCGATCATCTCCGCCTCGTCGATCAGCAGGATCCAGCCCGGCAGTCCCGCAAGCGTGCTCATCTCGTCGACCAGGCGGAAGTAGTCGAACGCCTGCGGGAGTACGAACCGGTCGATCTTCGGCGCGCGCCGGCCCGTGTTGTCGTCGAAGGCACGGCGTAGCTCGGGAGCCGACAGGAAGTATCCCGCAAGGTCCATGTCGAGCGGCTCGATGTCGCCGCGCCTGCCCTCGAAGCGCGCTTCCAGCACGAGTCCGATCTTGGGGTGGAGCTCCGCCTGCGCGAAGCGCAGCAGGCGCTGGGCCGCTTCCGGCCTGCGCTCGATCTCCGCCGTCAGCGTGTCCAGGCCTGGCCGCTCGAGTCCGGGAAAGTAGGTTCGGGCGATCAGCTTGCGGTAGACGCGCTCGACGCGATCGAGCGGTGTCTCGCGGCTGACGGTGATCTGGCTCACCAGGAAGTGCTCGCGCTCGGCGAGGGCGCGTACCGCGTTCAGCGTGTGGCTTTTGCCCTCACCGTAGTTGGCGGCCACGATCCGCATGCTGCGGCGCGGACGGTGGTGCTGCAGGGCAGCGAGGTCCTCCTCGATCTCCTTCAGGACACGCCGTCTGCCGACCGAGAGGAGCTCGGCCGCGTTGCGCGACGGTACGCCTGCGCGCAGATGTTCGATGCAGGTGCGCGCGACGCTACGCTCCATGCGCACCGACCTCCCTCGCGTGGATTGCGTCGACGAGCAGCTTGACCGGAGATACCGCTCCCACCGCAGCCAGGGTCTGCGACTCGAGCGCCTCCGATGCGGAGGCGCCGTACGCCTCTGCCAGCGCTCGACGCCAGTGCGGCCAGTTGTCGCGCCAGAGCAGGTCGAGATCCTGCAGGTCCTCGTAGGGATTGCTGCGGTTTGCCTGCACCTCGGGCTCGACGCGCATGGCGAGGGCAGCGTAGCTGCGCAGACCCGCTCTCTCGTCGTCGAACGCCGCAGGGCGCCCGGCGAACACCACGAACAGGCCGGGCATCGACGCCCCCTCGTCGATGAGTTCGCGGATCGCCTCGAAGGCGTCGTCGCGTCGCAGCCGCGTGTACCGCACGGGACCGTCCCCGCCGAGCAGCGCGTCCAGGTCGTCGACCGTCACCAGCAGACCTTTGCCGCCCGCGAGCCGGTTGGCATAGAGCAGCGAGCGCAGGATCTCGCGGGCACCGTAACGGTCGAGCACCAGCCCGATGCCGGCGCGCCTGCGCTGCGATGCTGAAACTTTCCCGCCTGAGATCCAGGTGCTGGCCGTCTCGCGGCGCGCGTCGAGAGCGAGGCTGGGCCGGAGCAGTCCCAGGGAGATGTGCCGCAGTGCAGTGACAACCGGAGGCGCGATGTTGCGATCGGCGTAAAGGAAATCTAGGGCCGTGGCAAGATCGGCGGAAACCGCCTCGGGAGGCCTCCCCTGCGCCAGGAGGTACGGTTCGAGGTCGCCGTCCACTCCCGGGCGGAACGCGCCCGCGCCAGCCCTGCGCGCCGCCTCCGCGGCGAACAGGCGGCCCATCTCGTCCATCGGCAGCTGGCCGAGGACCGCGCGGTAGAGCTCGTCGAACCGTCCGATCTGCACCTCCCGCGCAGAGACGGCGGCGGTGAAGTAGCCGGCCGCCTGCGCGACGTGCCGCAACGCATCGAGTGTGGCCGTCTTGCCGCTTCCCTGGCGGCCGCGCAGCCACTTCACCCCTGAACCGCCTTCGGCGACGTAGGACTCGAGGTACCGCTCGCGCCAGAAACCCACGATCCCCCCTGGATCGACGAAGGGACGCGGATCAGTCACTCCCTTCCACCTCCCAGAGCTCCAAGGCGCCGAAGAGCTCGACCCCGCCCTGGGCGTTCGGCACCGGGATTCCTCCCCTGCGCGCGTGCTGGAAGCTGATCTGGTAGCGGCCGTACAAGAGATCCGATTCACGCCGCAGCCGGTAGATGTCAAAGGCGAACTCCTGGCGGGTGTAGGCGGAGGACCCACTGCGCAAGGTGAGAAGGTCGTAGATATCCGAGAGAGGTACGGCGTTCCCCTTGGCCGCGCCAGACTTTTTCAAAAGCTCGTGTGCGGATGCGAGGGATTGCATGAAACGACGGGCATTGAAGCTGGACCGGTGCAGCGCTTGGTGGCTGCGCTGCACCTCGCGTAGCAGCGCGGACGGCTCGAGGCCGGACACCCGGCGACGGCCGATCGCAACATGCTCCGCCGCAAGATCCACCCGCACCGCGAGCGGGAACGCCTCGTACTCCGGGAACTCCCCCGAAAGCGAAAGCTTCAGCTGCACCGCCGTGCGCGCGAGGTCTTCGGCGTATGCGGCAACACTTTGCGCGGATTGCGCCGGGGACCATTCGGCGAGCGCCGCCTCGGCGGAGCGAACCTCAACTGTAGTCTCCGCCGTCGCTGCACTCAGTTCCGGCAGGCGTTGACGCAACTGTCGGACGTCCCAGCGCTGCGCGGCCTTCTCCACCTGCTGGGCAAGCCGTCGCAGCCTGGCAAGCTTGCCGGTGAGCTGCTTCCAGGATTCCAGGACGTCCGGCGGGACGAGTCCACGCGCCTCGTCCACCAGCGACGCGTCGCTGTCCAAATCGAGTGCCTCCCTGTCGGTGACTCTTGGCCGCGGCCCATAACCGCTCATGCGCGTCGCGCCCTCGGGAGCACGGCGACGCGTCCGAGCCGTGTCGGATTCGACACCAGTGCGGCCCTTCCCCTCCTCTCTGCTGTGCGCGCACGTCGAGCAACGCGCGCAGGGCATGGCCTCCATGGTCCCTTCAAGTGCTATCGGACAAGCGGGCGTCCACCGCCTCGTCCCTTCCCCCGTCGCCGCCTGCCCCTTCCATGAACACCCATCTGCGCAATCCTCGCGCAGCGCGCCGAGCCACACCGGATCGAGGCCGGCATCGGCACCTGCGCCGCGCGCTGCGGAACGGTTCTCCGCGTTCGGCAGGCGGCGGCGGAGTGCGCGAGGGACTGCCGCTCCCGAAGTGTGCCAACCAACTCGCTGGCCTTTCCGCGCGTGTGTCCGACGCAGGCACAGCGGACCTGCCGCACCCCGAGCCCGCAGGACGCCAAAGATCGGCTGATCGGCCGCCCTGTTCCATCCTCCACTGCCTCTTCGCGCCACGGCGGACTCGATGGCCCTCGGCTCGCTCGGTCCCGAGGCGCACCCACGCCACGGCCACCCCGCTACGCGCAAGCCACCCGGGTGGCTGTGTGAGCATCGGGCACTCTACGAATACCGCCCTCTGAGGACCAAGCGGTGTTGCACGTTGGCACCTCCCCCATTGCCGGGAACCGCTCGGCGTCGCCGCTCAACTTGCGGGCAGAAAGGTGGGCGCAGGTTTGCGGGAACACTGTCCGAGCCACACTTTTATTGCGTAAATTCCGAAGCCAGATAGACGACATATCTTCTGTCATCCGCCAATCTGCTTTCGGGAAGGAAATTGCCTGCACGCGTGTCAAATAGTCGCTGTATTCCACGAGAATGCAAAGGGGGAGTATCGTGGCAACAACTGTAGTGCTGGGAGGAAACTTCGCCGGTCTCGCAAGCGCACTCGAAACGCGGAGGCATCTAGGCAACACGGACGATCGCATCATCGTCATCTCCCGCGCAGAGAACTTCTTGTTCGTCCCATCGTTGATTTGGGTGCCTTTCCGCGAACGGGAGATCGAGGACATATCGTTCCCAGTCGGCCCCATTTTGGAGAGCCACGGTATCGAGTTCATCCATGCAGAAGGCACCCGCATCGATCCTGAGGCGAGCGTAGTCCACACGACGAAGGGCGACTTCGAGTTCGACTACCTGGTCATCGCAACCGGTCCAGAGCTCGACTGGTCCATACCGGGAACGGGCCCACACGCCCACTCCCACTACATTGGAACCCCGCCTGACGCCCTGGCGACACGCGCTGCCTTCGAACGCTTCGTGGACAACCCAGGACCCGTGGTCATCGGTGCGACGCAGCGCGCCGGATGTATGGGCGCGGCGTACGAGTTCCTGTTCAATTTCGAGTATCACCTGCACAAGCACGGCATCCGGGACAAGGTCGAGCTGACCTGGATTACGCCCGAACCCTTCCTCGGCCATTTTGGGATCGGCGGCTTGCCGGGCGGGGAGACGCTCTTGAAGGCGTTCACCAATCATCTGCACATCCGGACGGTCACCGATGTTGAAGTCGACCACGTCGACTCCGAACAGGTCGTCCTCGCCGACGGAACGACATTGCCGTCCGCGTTCACCATGTTGATGCCGCCGTTCTTGGGCCAAAAGGTCGTGCGGGACTCCCCAGGCATGGGCAATGCCAAGGGGTATGTCCCCGTCGAGGACACGTACCAGCACAAGAACTATCCCCACATCTTTGCGGCAGGTATCGCCATCGACGTCCCAGTGCCCTTCGCCACGCCAGTGGCGGTCGGTGTGCCGAAAACCGGGTACCCTGCCGATGAAGCGGGGAAGACGGTCGGAGAGAACATCGCCCACCTGATCAAGTCGGACGCTCGGCTGAGGGAGCGCCCGTTCACGAAGATTCCGGGACTCTGCGTCATGGACGCGGGGCACAAGGAGGTAGTGATCCTCGCGAACCACCTCATCGGACCCCGGGACTTCGCAGTAATGCTTCCTGACCCGCTCTTTGACGAGGGCAAGCGGCTCTTCGAGAAGTACTTCCTCTGGAAGACACGTCATGGGTACTCGGCACTGCCGTGATCCGTTGACCCGCTCTATCGCTGGAGGAGTCCGCCGTATGCGGACTCCTTGTCTTTCGCGACATTGGCCTAGACCGGCTTGAGGCTCTCAGAGTCGTTCTGGTCAGCTCTGACGTGCTGTTCTGACTCGGTCGCAATGGTGCTCGTCCGTACTACGGGAAGCACCACCTCCCTAAGGGAGGTGGTGTATTCTGGTAATCTCTCACATCGCGCTACGCCGCGCCAAGCGGCATCTGGTGGCGCGCAAGGCGGATCTGGATCAGATCGCAGAGCTTGAACAGGGAATCCATCTGCTCCGGCCAACCACGACCTGTCGTGAATGCGAGTCGGGCCTGAGGGCGGGCGTCTCCCGTCCCCAGGCCGATCTGCTCGTTAAGACTGTAGCCGGCCGACGGACCTTCGTGCTTTGGTTATAGGCCCCGCGGGCACAACGTTCGGCGTGGAACTCTCCGTCCGCGCGGTGATAATCGATCTCCTCGAATAGATTATGCTGAGGGACGGCGTCAGGCTTCCCTCCGCATAGGTCCGCGAGGTCCTGTCGTGGCAAGGGAACGTTACTCTTCGTGCGTCGATGGCGCGAACACGTCCACGCCGAGGGCCTTGAGCGTCTCAATGGCCTCTCGCACGGGCAGACCCGGCAGGCGAAACTCCGTAGCCAAGACTTCCTCGAAGTGTTCTACCGAACCCAAATTGGTGACCGTTCTATTCCCATTGGCGTATCGAGCAGTGAACACATTGTTGAGCAAGGACAGGTTACGCTTCGGCTCTGCTTGGTAGAGGGAGCAGGAAAGGAACACCATGAAGAAGCCGGTAGCGCTGTATGAGTAGTCGATATTCGCTTCGAACTGATCCCAGGATTCAGGCATGCTGCTGAACGTCCAAGAGTGTTTCCGCTCTCCGTCGGTGTAGTGCTCCATGTGGTAGGCACCGCGTTCACCGTTCATAGGGAAAATGCGCATTCCCCTCCCGCACCAGTCGATAACGGTTGGTTTCAAGAGATCGGCGGGCTCGAAGAGAGGGACACCAAGGGCGGGATCCACGAGGTAGAGCCTATCATCAAGCCGCACACCAACCGAGAGATGGCCACCCCCCGCGACGCGCATCAGACGGGTGTCATAGCCGAGCAGCGTGAGAAGCCGATAGAAAGTCGAGTTTATCGTGAAGCACGTGCCGCCAAAGTTGCGCGTCACCACATTCTCAACCCATGTCTCTGAAGGAGGGACCTTCCAACCAAGGTCAGCCAGACGGCGGAAGTAATACAACTTCGAGATGTTCTCAAAGGGAATCCGGTGTAGGTGGGCGCGCAGTAGGTGCGCCAGGACACCGAGGGAAGGCGCCGCGGGAGCAAGTCCGAGAAAGCGCAGGTAGCTGTAGGCCCAGTCCGGCAGGTCGGCCATTTCCGTGTGCTATCCCTCCATAAAGGAACTTTTGTCTCTTAGGCTTGCGGTTCCATCTTCCTCCTCACGCTACTACGAACTGTCGCTCTCAACTCATGACCTCATCAGCCCCATCCGACATCGCGCGTGAATGGGTCCTGGTTTCCGGCTGTTTCGACCACCGATTGGCAGGGAATGAGGCGGAAGGGAGGAACTTCGTTTTCGCCGACCGCCGACGGAGAGGGCCCAATGGAGGGTATTATGACGATTCAA
>JAJYTV010000112.1 GCA_021792885.1 Bacillota bacterium | reverse complement strand
TACATGTTGAAGACGCCGCCCTCGCGTGAGACGCGCTCGGGGCCCTTCTGCTCCCCGCGCTCAGCCCCGCCAAGCTCGTTCTCCTGCATGAGGCACTCGCTCGGGATGTTGCCGGGCCTTGCGGCGAGCATCGCCTCGTCGATCGCGGCGCGGTCGAACGCGCCGTTCTTGAAGAGGCCGAGCGTCTGGTAGTACTCGAGGGCCGGCGGGCAGTGGTAGGAGAGCACGACGAAATCCCCGTCCGCGTCCTTGGGGCAGCGCGTCGCATGCTCGACCCCGGCCGGGACGTAGACGAAGTTTCCTGCGGAGACCGGCACGAAGCCGCGCCCCAGGTTCACCTCGCCGCGGCCGCGCACGCAGATCAGGCTCTCCTCGGAGATCAGGTGGCGGTGCATGGCGTAGGAGCCGCCGGGGGAGTGGGTCAGGAGGTGGAAGCTGACCATCCGCGTCCCGTTGCCCGGGAAGCCGATGAGGCGCGTCGTGCAGCCGTCCCCGTCCTCCACCTCGATGCCGTGGTTGATGTTGAAGATCGCGCCGCGGGCTCGGATCTCGTCGACGGTGCGGTTCTGGGCGCGTGCGGGATCGTTCCAGTCGATCGGTTTCATGGGGGTCCCTCCTAGGAGACTTCGTGCATGCGGCAGCTGAGGCTGTTCATCTCCTCGGGGCCGCTCTTGCCGATCGCGACCGTGCCGCCGATGTTCACGCGCACGCGGCCCTCGCAGGCGTTCGGCTCGAAGGAGAAGAGCATGCCCTCCTCGAGCACCGCGTCGCGGTTCGGCGGGATCGGGCGGAACCACGGGTACTCCTCGTGGAAGACCTTGTCCGCGCCGCCGTGCAGCGCGCCGAGGAGGCAGGCGGGGCTCATGCTGTGGATCATCGGCGAGAGGTGCCATGCTCCGGACTCGAGGACGGGTTTTGCCATCCGCTCGCAGAGTTCGAAGAACGTGATCCCCGGCCGCAGGGCCTGCAGGCCCGCGTCGTAGGAGCGGCGCGCGAGATCTGCGAGGCGACGCACCTCCGGCGCCACGGGGCCGAGCGCGATCGTCATCTGCTGCTGCGTCTCGATGCCGGCGTAGGTCGGCATCAGCTCCCCGATCACGAGCTCCCCCGCAGCGACGGTGCGCGGCTCGGCGCTGCCGACGCCCCACTCCGGCGGGCCCCAGGAGATCGTCTGCCAGCCGGACTTCACGATCACCGCGGGCTGCGTCAGCGTGAGCGCGTGGCGGTGGATCTCGCTGACGATCGCGGTGTAGATCTCGCTCTCCGAGACCCCCGGCCGCGTCGCGTCGAGCATCGCCTGGCAGGCGTGCTCCCCCACCTTCGCGCAGTAGCGCGCCACCTCGAGCTCCGCCTCGCTCTTTTGCATCGCGAGGATGCCGAACGGCGCCGAAACCTCCACGAACTGGGCCTTCGGGAGCCCCCCGAGCACACGGGACCAGACGCCGTAGGGAATGTAGCCCTCCGGCTCCATCGGCTGCTGGGCGTCGATGCCGACGACGCCGATGCGCGACGCCGAGAGCCCGAGGTCCTTCACGGCCTGGACGATGCAGGGTCCGATCAGTCCTGCGCGGATGTCCTTGATCCAGTACTGGCGGTCGTTCTGGGGATCATCTCGCCCGACGATGCGGAAGCCGCTCCAGGTGAGGTAGACCGGGGCCCCGCTGCGCGGGAAGACGACCGCACCCTGGATCGCCTCGTCGGACACATAGGTTTCATACCACTCGCGGCCGCGAAAGCCACCGACGACCAGGCCGTCGAGGCCCTGTTCGTCCAGAAAGCGCCGGATGCGCGCCCAGCGCCGGTCGCGGTCGGCGAGCGTGAGCGTCGGGCGCCTCGGTGTGATCATCTCGCTTCCTCCCTCGTCCCATCGTCCGATCCCCGCCCTCGACCGCTATCCGGACGAAGGCGAGCATCCCGGCTGCAAGCGCCGCGTGGGCGATCGCATCTGCGCCTCACTCCTCTGCGTTGATGGAACGTTCCGATCCCTACGCGTCTTCCGCCCGCAGCTCCGGAGTGGGCTTGAGCTTTTGCATCTTCGCGAGCGGCAAGGGCCCCGGCATCTCGAGGCGCCCGCCCGAGAAGTAGGTCTCCTGGACGCTCCCGGAGACGATCGGCAAATGGAGGCACGACGCGAGGTCCGGGGTGTGGTGGATCGTGATGCGCGCCGCCTCCTGGCGCGCCACGTGGCCGAAGGCCGTCGCGCGCAGGGGGTCCGGGCGCGGCTCGTCGTCGGCCGCCTTCACCCGCAGGCCGAGCCGCTCGCCGGGCGCAAGGCAGACCGAGAACGGCATGATCGCCACGTCGAGCCGGTAGACCTCGCCGGGCGTCAGGGGGGCGCGCCCCTCGTGCAGGTGGCGGGGCGCCCAAGGCCGGCTGCCCACGGGATCGAGCGCGCGTTGGGAGGCGCGCAGCCAGCCGCGCGACACCTCGTCCTCCCGCCCCTCCCTGTCGACCTTGAAGACCGAGGCGAAGGCGAGGAACTCCGCATCGGTCGTCGAGACGTGCAGCGTGAGGCTCGCCGGGCCGCAGATCTGCGTCCGCTCCACCACGGGCGGGGTGAAAAACGCGGCGCCGCCGTGGCCGAACGGCGAGTCCTCGAAGCTCGTGCCCGTCTCCCAGTCCCAGATCTCGTGCTCTGCGAGGATGCCGTCCGCATGCAGGTAGAAGGGCATCCAGCGCGTCTCGGGGAGCGGCCACTCGTCCGCCGCGCGCCAGGTGCCGAGGCCGGGCTCGAAGAGGCGCACCGGGGGCTCCTCGAGGAAGCCCGTGTCGTTGCCCTTGAGCCAGTGATCGAACCAGCGCAGGGACTCGAACTGCAGCTGGTAGAGCGGGCGGTCGAGGTAGTTCGGCGGCCCGATCAGGAGCTTCTTCGGCCCCTGCCACTCCTCGAAGTTGCGGAAGGCCGAGCCGAGCTGCAGGCCGTAGATGTTCCAGCAGGCGCCGAAGTAGCCCGGGACGTGCGCCTTGCGGTAGTCGACGCGCCGCTCGGCGTAGAACTCGCCGTCGAGGGGCTCGAGCACGAGGTCGACGATCACGGCGTTTCTGGGCTCGTCGGGCCGCTCGAGCGCCGCCCGCACCGGCTCGATCGCCATCAGCTCGTCGTCGTCCTTCGCCCGGGCGATCGCCTGGAGCAGCGCCTCCTCGCCGTGGCGCTGCCGGTAGAGACTCTCGTAGCGCAGCCCGTCGAGCTTCTGCCGCCAGCCGCTGACGAAGCCGTGGGTGAAGATGCCGCCATGGTAGTAGAGGTCGCGGTAGAGATCCGTGAGGCCGTAGGGAGCGAAGATCGCCTTGAGCGGCGCGGGCGCCCGCGCCGCCACCTGGATCGCGAGGCGGGAGAAGTAGGAGACGCCGAACATGCCGACCTGGCCGTCGCACCAGGGGCGCGCCGCGAGCCACTCGATGGCCTGTGCGACGTCGTCCCCCTCCAGCGGCCCCATCGCCTGGTAGGTGCCTGTGGACTTCCCCGTGCCCCGCACGTTGAAGACGCCGTGCGCGTAGCCGCGCCGGGCGTAGAAGTTCGGGTCGCCGGCCTCCATGTGGCCGCGCTGCAGCCCGAACCCGACCGGCACGAGCGGCACCGTCTGCTGGTCGTTCGGGTAGGGGTGGAATCCCACGATGAGCGGCACGGGGTCGCTGGTCTGCGGGCGGTAGAGCACGCCCACCAGCCGGGTGCCGTCCTGCAGGGGGATGACGAAGTCCTCCTGCACCGTCACCGCGTATGCGCGCGGCGACAGTGCCCAGTTCTTACCGAACACCAGCACCCTCCTCCTTCGCTCCAGGCCGTCCAGGGCGCCCCGGGGGGCGCCTCAGTGCGGGGAGGGTGAGGCCTCTCTGCGGCCGCCTCCCAGGAAGAGCTCGCCGACCTCCGGGTTCTCTCGCACCTCCTGGCCCGTGCCCTCGAGGGCGATCGAGCCCGTCACGAGCACCATCGCGTGGTCCGCGATCTTGAGCGCCGCCTCCGCCTTCTGCTCCACGATCAGCACGGCCTTGCCGAGGTCCGCGAGGACCCGGACCTGCTCCTCGAGCACCCGGCGGGTCAGATCGGGCGAGAGGCCGGCCGTGGGCTCGTCGAGGAAGAGCGCCGTCGGATCCGGCATCAGCACCCGCGCGACGGCGACCATCTTGCGCTCGCCGCCGCTCAGGGTGCCTGCGTAGCGGCTGAGCATGTTCTTGAGCGCAGGGAAGATCTCGAGCACGACCTCCTTGCGCTCCGCGCGCTGCCTCGGAGTGAGGATGTAGCCGCCCATCTCGAGGTTCTCGCTGACGCGTAGCGTGTCGAAGACATCCTCCGACTGCGGCACGTAACCGACACCGAGGTGCGCAAGCTGCTCGAGCGGGCGGTTCGTGATGTCCTGGCCGTTCAGCGCCACACGGCCCTCACGCACCCGCACGATGCCCAAGAGGGCCTTGAGGAGCGTGCTCTTGCCGGCGCCGTTCGGGCCGACGATCGTCAGAACGTGGCCGCCGCCCACCGAGAGGCTGACGTCCTTCACGACCGGCGCCTCGCCGTAGCCTGCGACCACCTTCTCCGCCTGGAGCGAGACCGATCTCTGCGGCGCAGCCGCAGCCGCCTCAGCCGATGACATAGGCCGCCTGCACCTCCTCCTGCGCGCGCAGAGCAGCCATCTGGCCGGTCGCGAGCACGCTTCCCTGGGCCATCACGACGACGGTGTCGCAGATCCGGTCCACGATGCCGAGCTCGTGCTCGACGAGCACCATGGTGAGACCGCGCGCGCGCAGCTGCACGAGCGCCTGCTCGAGGATCTCGGACCAGCGGGGACTGAGGCCAGCGAGCGGCTCGTCGAGCAGGAGGAGCCTCGGATCGGTCATCAGCGCGCGCGTCACCTCGAGCATCCGCTGCTGGCCGCCGCTCAGCGTGCCGGCCATCTCGTCGGCCTTCTGCTCGAGCTCGAAGATGCGCAGGAGCTCGCGCGCCGTCCCGAGGCTCGCCTCCTCCTCGCCGCCCCAGTAGAAGCGGCCTCCCAGCACCCCGACCGCCGTCTCCGCCCGCTGGTTCGGCACCGCGACGAGCAGGTTCTCGATCACGGAGAGGCGCGGGAAGAGGCGCGGCAGCTGGAAGGTGCGCACGAGGCCGACGCCTGCCCGGCGCTCGGCGGAGTGTGCGGTGATGTCCTTGCCGGCGAACGTGACGTGCCCGCCGCTCGGGCGCACGAAGCCGCTCACCGCGTTGATCAGGGTGGACTTGCCGGCGCCGTTCGGGCCGATCAGGCCGGTGATCTGTCCCGCCTCCACCGCGCACGTCGCGTGATCGACCGCGCGCACGCCGCCGAACTGGACGACGAGGTCGTGGACTTCGAGAAGCGGCCGGTCCGCGGCCTGGGGCTCCGCCCTGCGGCGCTCGACGAGGCGCAGGGCCGGGAGCGCGGCCGCCGCCGCGGCGGACGGTTCTGGCGCCGCGGTGGCGGGCGGATCCGCCTGCGGCTGCCTGCGTCCGCGCGCGAACGCGTAGCGCGGCCGGCGCTCGGGGACGACGCCCTGCGGGCGGAACCAGATGAAGACGACGATCAGCACCCCGAGGATGACCCATGAGAAGTCCTCCGCGAGGCCCGGCTGGCCGGAGATGGACGGCACGTACTGCGCCCCCTGCTGGATCAGCACGGGGACGAGGGCCGTGCCGAGCATGACGCCGATGTTGTTGCCCATGCCGCCGACGATCACGGCGGAGAGGAGGCTGATCGTCTCGACGTACTGCCAGGCGCCCGGCGACCAGGCGCCGATGAAGCCTGCGAGCAGCGCGCCGCTCAGGGCGGCGAAGCCCCCGCCGACGATCTGCACCACCGCGCGCAGCCAGACGACGTTCTTGCCGATGCCCCGCGCGGCCACCTCGTCGTCGCGCACGGCGCGCAGGGTGCGGCCGAACGGCGTGTCGGTGAGCTGGCGCATCACGAGGTATCCGACCGCGGCGAGGCCGAGGACCAGCACGACGTAGCCCCAGCCGCTGCCGTTCGGGCCGAAGCCGCCGAGCGGGTTCGGGATCAGGGTGAGGCCCGGGTAGCCGTTCACGATGCCCTGGTCGGCCTCGACGATCGTCACCGTGACGATCGACACGACGAGTAGCGCGACGGCCTGGTAGTCGGGGCGCAGGCGCCGCAGGCCGATCAGGCTGAGGACGCCGCCCATCGCCATGCCGGCGAGCACTGCGACGACCAGAGCGAGCGCCGGCGACACCTTGAAGCCGATGAAGTAGGACTGGAAGCCCCCGCTCGCGCTTGAGGGCCCGAGCGTCATCAGCGCGTAGGCGTAGGCGCCCACCGCGAGGTCCACGATGTAGGCGAAGTTCAGGACGCCGGTGACGCCGAACTGCAGATTGAGGCCCCATGTGGCGATCAGGTCGGTGCCGAAGTACACGAGGAGCACGATGATGTAAAACTCGAAGCCGGTTATGGCCCGTCACCTCTTTCGCGTTCGGGTCCTCT
>JAJYTV010000111.1 GCA_021792885.1 Bacillota bacterium | reverse complement strand
AGTCGTGCGGTGGCTGGCAGGAGGCTGTCATTATGGCAAGAGTTCCCGTCCGTACAAATCAAGAATCGCATTTCTGGCCTGGGTATGTTTGGTTTGGTCTGATGCTCGGTCTCGTCGCCGTACCTGATGGGCAGCCTGGAGTTTTGCGGGTATTGCTGGTGCCACCGTTTGCCGCAACTCTAAGTATTGTTCTACGACTGTCTAAGCAGGACGTGGCGCAGCCGGCACCCGTAGTACTAGGCTCTACGCTCGGTGCGACCGTTGGCACGATCCTCTCGTTCGCCGTACACGGCCCGATCTGGGCCGTCGTAGCAGCAGGCGTTACGTTCGTGCTGCTCAGCGCGGTGCGTATTTACCACCCACCTGCTCTGGCCCTGTCAATGTATCCGCTTCTCCTTCGTCCCTCGGTCCTGTTCCCGCTCCTTCCCGTGGCCACGTTCACGCTCATTGCCGTCGGTACCGCATCGGTTCTGAGTCGACACGTATCCGGATGGCCGACCTATCCGCGACGGTCCACGGACAGCATCCGCAACACCGTGCACCTGTGTCATTCTGGCAAATAGATCCATCTTGCAAGGCTGATCGCCTCCTGGTCCCTGAAAGGTTCAGCGAAAAGTGGAGCAGACCGAAATCCGACAGCCTTGCGGGCCCCCACGATGCTATCTGTTGACCACGGTCAGCGACATGCCGCGCTCTTCATCAGAAAGCCCCAGAAAGCCCCGCAACGCGGCACGGTGACGGCGGGTGAAGCGCGCCGCAGTCCCCAAGCCGCAGTCCGCACCGAGTCTCCCTCGCACCTGAGCGGGCCGATCCTCGTGGCGGTTTTGGCGTACGGGTTCCCGTGACCCTCCGGCCGGTGACGCGTGACAGCCCCTAGCTCGTCCGCCATGGCTAAGGTCGAGGCGTGGCCGTCACAGGGAGGAATGATCGATGCCCGCATGCTACACAGGGCATCTTGCGCTGAAGTGGACCGATCGTTGGACTGGACTTGACGAACGCGCCAAGGTGCACGCACGTGCGGACGCGGCCGCGCTCTTCGAGTCGTACGCGGACCGTGTGACGCTGCGCGGTGCGTACGTCACGCAAGGGTTCCAAGGGCACACCGACCTGCTGCTCTGGATGCACGGGGAGCGCTTCGAAGAAATCCAGGATCTGCAGCTGGCTCTTAGGCGCACCACCTTCGGCAGGGCGGTCGACATGCCGCAAGCCTTCGCCGGCTACTGGAAGCCCTTCGAGTTCTCAGAGCACCCACCGGCCTTTTTGCAGGGGATCCCGCCGAAGGACTACCTCTGCTTCTACCCGTTCATCCGCACGCCGGAGTACTACCTGCTGTCGCCCGACGAGCGACGGGAAGTGATCGAGGAGCACGGCGAGATCGGCCACCAGTTCGTGCCCGCGATCCTCACGAACGGCGTGTACGCCTTCGGCCTCGGCGACTTCGAGTGGCTTTTGTCCTTCGAGACCGACGACCTCGCGGTACTGGTCGACGCGGTGCGGGCTCTGCGCGCGAGCCGTGCACGTCTCTATACGAAGTACGAGTGGCCCTTCATCGTCGGCCGACGCTACGGGCTGTCCGACGCGCTCGCGGTCTACGGCTAGGCCTCGCCGGCCGCCCTCGTGCAGAGGATGGCGACCTGGACGCGACCGTCGGCCAGGATCTGCACCAAGAGTCCACCCGAAGAAAGGTAGGGGTTGATCATGCCGATCAACGTCGGAACGCTGGACAGGATCGTCCGCATCGTGGCGGCAATCGTCCTTGGGTACTTCGCATACGAGACGAGCGGCGTGCTTTCCGTCGTGCTCTGGGTCGTCGCGGCGGTATTGCTCATCACCGGAGCCATCGGTAGGTGCGGCATCTACGCGATCTTCGGCGTCCGTACCTGCCGCGCTCCACACAGACCAGGCGCACAGTGACGAACGACACCTCTTCTCTGCGCGGCTCGCCTCGTGGTGGCCCGCAGGGCACGGAGGGCCACGCGTGACATGACGAAGCCGCAGGCAGGGAGGGAGTGGCCCTTCTTCGCCTCGCGGAACAAGACGGCAGGTCCGCATCCTGGGTGCACCCGGAGCGGCCCTGCCGCTGCAATTCCGTTCAGACGGCGCCGACCTCTGCGCGGGCGTCCTCCCGCACCTTTCGCCTGCCCACTGCAGGGTTCGGCAAGTGCGCACAGTACGGATCGCTCTCCAGGTAGTCTCCGGTGATCGCGTAGGCGCGGGCGCGCGACCCACCGCAGACGTCGCGGAACTCGCAGTACCGGCACTTGCCGCGAAGGTTCGAGCGGTCCCGCAGCAGGAGCAGCTGCGGCGCAGTGCGGTAGATGTCGCTGAGCGGCCTCTCGCGCACGTTCCCGACGACGACCGGCAAAAAGCCGCTCGGGTAGACCTCGCCCTTGTGGCTGACGAAGACGAACCCGTCGCCGTCCGTCACGGGGCGCGGCGCCCTGCCGATGGCGTCGCGTGCGGGCGCCGCAGCATCGGGCGCGCCCTCGCCCCGCAGCTGGCGCCGGACGCGATGCCAGTGCGGCGCCTCCGTCGTCTTCACATCGCAGTGGCTCCCCCGGGCGAAGCCGTCCAGCCAGCGGAGCACCTCTTCGGTCTCGAGGGCGTCCAGCGCGTCCTCCGCCTTGCCGCGCCCGACGGGCACCAGGAAGAAGACGCTCCAGAGCACGGCGCCGAGGCGCTCGACGAGCGCCCCAATCTCGGCGAGGGAATCTTTGTTGTAGCGCGACACGGTCGTGTTGATCTGCAGCGGCAGGCCGAGGTCCCGGAGGTCCTCCACGGCCCGCATCGTGATCGCGAAGGAGCCCTCCTGCCCGCGGAATTCGTCGTGGGCTTGCGCGGTGGCCCCGTCGATCGAGAACGCCCAGCGCGTCAACCCCGCCTCCGCGCAGTCCCGGATCGCTTCGCGGGTGACGAGGGGCGTGGCCGACGGCGTGATCGAGATGCGCAGGTGTCTCTCCTGCGCCGCGTAGCGGATGATCTCCACAAGATCCGGCCGCTTCATCGGATCGCCGCCCGTGAGGACGAAGTTCGGCTGCGGGCGCATCGCGGCGATGTCGTCGATCAGCCGAAACGCTTCCTCCGTCGAGAGCTCCTCTGGGTTGCGCATCTTGATCGCAGCGGCCCTGCAATGTTTGCACGCGAGATCGCACGCGCGCGTCGTCTCCCAGATGACGATGAACGGGGCATCGGCATACGGCGAATCCACGATGGCACCCCTCCGTGCCCGCCACGGCTGCGGGACTCTTCCCCTGCATTCTGCGCCGCCGGCGCCTGGCAGGGGGTGATCCGCATCACGCGGACCAGGCGGCACCGCGTACGCCGCGCAGGTCAGACAAATCGGCTTGCAGGGCGGCGCTCAGCGCCCGGCTTCGTGCAGCTGCGTAGCCGACAGTTCGTAGGTGACCGGTGCGTCGGCGAGGTCCTCGAGGTTGCAGACGCCGGCGATGGGAGAGCATGCGCCCCACATCGGGCAGGTGAAGAAGATCACGA
Source organism: Bacillota bacterium (assembly GCA_021792885.1). Lineage (GTDB taxonomy): Bacteria > Bacillota > Sulfobacillia > JAJZYS01 > JAJYTV01 > JAJYTV01. The sequence goes on along the minus strand of JAJYTV010000111.1, from coordinate 2,956 downwards.
CGAGCGCTGCCGCGAGCCCGAGCTTGACCAGTACGAGCTGTCCCACGCCGGTCGCAACGAAGACGCCAAGGTGCAGGCCCGAGAGGAAGCCGGCCTGCAGGAGCCCCGTCAGCACGATGGCGGGGAACGCCACCCGGACCACCTTGCGAAAGCCTTCGAGCTGCAGGTGGGAAGCGATGACGGTGTCCATGCAAAGCGTCTCGCGCCCGCTCGCAGCGTTGATGAAGATGTTCCAGGCGGCGCCTCCGAACCAGGCGCCGAACGAGAGGAGGTGGACGACGCGCACGAGCGTCCAGATCCAGAGCGCGCCGTGTACCGCCATGCCCTCGGACCGCACCTCGGCGAAGGCGACCAGCGCCAGCGCGAGAGCCGCAAGCACTGCGGCTCGCTGCGCACCCCGGGCATGGCGCGCGGGTAGCCAGAAGGCCAGGAGCGCGCTGAGGGCAGTCGCCGCGAGCACGTAAGCGCGCATGGGATAGTCCGTACCGCCCAGGGTGACGAGCAGGTAGGCCGCGAGCGCGACGGAGCCGACCGCTGCCGTGATTCGGTGCAGCCGGGCGAAGCGGACTTCTTCCGCCGCGAGAAACCTCGCCGCTCCCGGCGTCGGACGGACGCGCTGCGCCCAGGGCACGATGAAGCCGGACCAGGCGCTCGAGCCGAGCAGGACGCCGAGCGTGGCGAAGAAGAGCCAGCGCGCTCCGATCGCCCAGAGGTTGTCGACGCCCTCCATCCAACTCGTCACGGTGACGCCCAGGAGAGAGGCGATGCCGATGATCGTCAGGGCGATTTTCGGCAGCATGAACTTGTTCAGAAACTGGCTACTGAGATCCGGGGCGCGTTCAGCAGGAAGCGCCACGTGCGTCACCTCCACTACGCAGGAACTGCATGGATCTTGAGGATCGGAATGCGTCGCGCGGCGAGGGCCTCCTTGGCGGCCCCGAGGCTTCCCGGCGGCAGGCGCAGCGCAAGGGCGCAGCGACCGACGATGCCCGGTGGGCGCGGCACGACCTGCACCGCCATGCCCGATGCGAGAAGCGCCTGCTCCGCCCGAAAGGCAAGCGTGTTCGACGCGAAGGTCAGGTAGTCGGTCATGGCGCCACCTCCCGGGCGACGGCCGCGACGGCCGCGAGGGCCTCTTGCACATCCTGCTCCGAGGTGAAGGGCCCGGGTGAGAGCCGCACGGCGCCGGTCGCGATCGTGCCCGCCTTGCGGTGGGCCTGCGGAGCGCAGTGCAATCCCCCGCGGCACGCGATCCCCTGCCGGTCGAGGGCCGCCGCCACATCCTCCGAGTCTGCCTCACCCAGCGTGAACGCGACGAGGGCGGCGCGGCGAGCGTTTTCCCGCGGCCCCAGGATCCGCACGCCGGCGATCTGGGAGAGGCCATCTACCAGTTCGGCCGTCCTTCGGGCAGTGCGGCTGCGCAGGTCCTCCCCTGTATCGTCGAGGTAGCGCAGAGCCGCCCCGAGTCCTGCGATGCCAGGCAGGTTCAACGTTCCGCTCTCCAGGCGGTCCGGCAGCACGTCCGGCTGCTCGGCCTCCTCCGAGCGGCTGCCTGTGCCGCCGGTGATCAGCGGTTCGATCGCCTGGACGCGCGGCCCGACGTAGAGCACGCCCGTTCCCTGCGGCCCGAGCAGGCCCTTATGCCCGGGGGCCGCAAGGAGGTCGATCTCCATCGCCTCGACGTCGACCGGCTGTTCGCCCAGCGTCTGGGCCGCATCGACGAGTACGAGCGCCCCCGCTCTGTGCGCGGCCTGTGCGATCGGGCGGACGTCCACGAGCGCGCCGAGGACGTTGGAGGCGTGGGTCAGGGCAACGAGCCGCGTACCCTCCCGTATCGCCCGGCAGAACCGATCCGGGTCGACCGTGCCGTCCTCCTCCGCCGCCACGACGGTCAGTTCGACCCCGCGGTCCGCAAGCAGCCGCAGCGGTCGCCAAAGCGCATTGTGTTCGATGTCCGTCGTGACCACGTGGTCCCCCGGGCGCAGGACGCCGAAGAGCGCCGCGTTGATCGCTTCCGTCGCGTTCTTCGTGAACGCGACGCGGTCCGGCTGCCCCGCCATAAGCAGTCGGGCGACCGCGGCACGGCACCCGAAGACGGTCCGTCCGGCTTCGAGCGCCAGGCGGTGGCCTCCGCGACCCGGGCTCGCGCCGATGCGCAAGACAGCATCCTGCATCGCCTCGGTCACCACCTGGGGCTTGGGAAAGCTGGTCGCCGCATTGTCGAGGTAGATCGTCCTTCCCGCCCCCCTATAGAGTCCGCGACGAGCGGAGGCGTTTCGCTGCGGCACGCCTCTCGACGCAGCGTTACAGCCTGCGCGATCTTAGTCTAGGCGTGCGGGGAGAGCGGACGCTGCAATAAAAGTGACATACGCACTCAGGTTTCTTCCGGTGGCCGCGCCAAACAGCCCATGCCCAGCCGGGCGCCGTCCACGATACGGATGCGGCCGTGATCGACCTTCAGGATTCCGGCGTGCGCCATCTCGGCGATCACCCGGTTCGCCACCTGGCGGACCGTACCGGTCATCTCGGCGATCTCCTGCTGCGTCAACTCGCCGGGGATGCTCCCCTCCGCGTCCGACAGTTGCACCAGCAGCTTGCCGATGCGCATCGGCACCGGCATCAACGCGAGGTCCCCGGCGAGGTCGACGAGATGTCGCATCCGTTGCGCGAGGTGGGCCACTGCGGCGACGGCCACGCCGGGGAAGGCGTGGAGCACCGCCTGCAGCTGCAGGTGCCCGAGCATCCACACGCTGGCCGCTCCATCGGCGAGTGCCGTCGCAGCGTTCATCCCGCCGTCGAAGGCAGGGGCATCGTTCAGGGTCTCGCCGGGCCCGCAGCGCCGCAAGATCTGCTCGCGCCCACCCGGCTCGCCGCGCACCAGCCGGACATACCCCTGCAGGACGAGCGCCAGCCCGGCGCAGTCCTCCTGTTCGCGAAACAGAACCTCGCCTGCCGC
>JAJYTV010000110.1 GCA_021792885.1 Bacillota bacterium | reverse complement strand
CGCGCGTTCCTCGGGCGTCAAGGGGCCAGGCTTCTTCAGGATCGAACCGGAGATCGAGAGCTTGCCGACGTCGTGCAGCATCGCGGCGATGCCATACTCCTCGGGATCGAGGGGAAGGGTGTCGCGCCCGAACGCCTCCTGCCACGAAGTTGCGAGGAGTTCCATGTACCTGCGCACCCGCCGCAGGTGGTCTCGGATCGACGGGTCATCCCGCTCGGAGAGGATGCCGATCACCTCCGCGAGCATCTCCGCCTGCTCGCGGTGGCGCTCCGTCGCATCGCGCACGACGCCGAGGTAGCCGAGGCGCCGCCCCCGCACATCCACCGGAGCCATCGCCCAGTCGGCCCACCACGTCTCGCCGTTCGGACGTCGGTCCACGAACTCGCCTTCCCACTTGCCGCCGCCGTCGAGGCTGCGTGCGACTTCCGGGTAGATCGCCCGGTCCGTGATCGTGGTCCCGATGACGCGGCGCGGCTTGCGGCCGCGCATCGCGCGCTCCTTGACGCCGCTGAGCCGCTCGTACGCCGGGGAGGCGGCGACGATGCGGCGGCTTCTGCTCGTGACCACCACCCCGAGCGGCAACTGGAACAGGAGGTCGCGGGCGAAGCTCGTCACGCGCAGCAGCTGGCCGTCCTCGTCATCGCGCGGCGACGTCTCGCCATGCACGACGATGCGGCCCTTGCCGTCGGCCTTCGCGCGCAAGAGGGCGGCGTCGGCGAGCGGCTGACACTGCGCGCACTGGCCCACGGCGATGCCGAAGCTCGCGCGCAGGCGCAAGAGACCGCCCCCGAGTTCAAGGTCCTCGTGGTCCAGTTGATCGAGCATGCGCTGCGCGGCTGCGACCGAGGCATGCACGTCGGCGCCGGGCAGCACGGCCAGGAACTCGTCGCCGCCGAGGCGCGCGAGTGCGTCCGTCGGGCGGACGCAGGCGAGCAGCCGCTTCGTCGCCTGCTGCAGCACGAGGTCGCCGCTCGCATGGCCATAGAGCTCATTGATCGGCTTGAAATCGTCGAGGTCGATCATCACGACGGCCCCATCCTGGTTCGGGTGAGACTTGAACCAGTCGGCCAGGCCCCCGCGGCTGAGCAGACCCGTCAGGGGATCGGTCGCGGAGCGCTGTTCCGCCGCCAGGAGGTCGCGATGCCGCCGGTCGACCTCGTGGACGTAGGCGTAGAGTGCGATGGCGCCGAGGGCGGAGACCCCCGTGTCGATCGCCGGGTGCAGCACGAGGCCATGCAGGACACTGTAGAGCGGTCCCTGCAGGCCGATCCAGAGCCACGCGGCGGCGAGCGCGAAGAGCGGGGAGCGGTGCATGCGAAGGAGCAGCCATGCGAGCGCCGCCGTCGCCAGGGCGCCGACCGCGAACTGCGGCACCGCCAGCGCGAGCACCGCTCCCCCGACGATCACCCCTTCCGGGCCGGCAAGCATGCCCAGGAACGGGACGATCAGCGCGATCTCCTTGATGTCCACGACATGCAGCGCCCCGAACAGCACGCCGAACACGACGGCCGCGGTGACGCCGAAGAGGAGGCCTTGCGGCCAGGCGTGACGCAGTGCAGGCACCCGTTGCTGTAAAAAGCGTAGAAGCTCGACAAGACCGATCGCGCCGGACACGAACCAAAGCATGCGCAGGGCGTCATACACAGTGGCCAAGGGATTTAGCAAAAGTACCCATCACCTCCTGGAAGAATACTTCTGCTTGTGTCTAGAAAAGCACCCACTTATTAGTGAATACAAGGAATGGAAAGCCGTAATAACAAGTAGAAAGAGCTAGATCAAGTTGATTATTCATCTGGCAGTAGCATCCTGTCTACCAAGCGGCCTATTTTCATAGACAAACGGACCCGTCCATATGGACGGGTCGGCGGGGAAGGGAATGCGCCGCGGAGCGCTTCGCCGGCGCATTCCCTTGGTATCGCGTTCTGGCGGTCAGTGGCGCTGTCTAGTCGGCAGCGGGGATCGCCGCCGCCGTGCCGCGCACGTGACCGTGGCCGCGGACGACATACTTGTAGCTCGTCAGTTCGCGCAACCCCATCGGGCCGCGCGCGTGGAGCTTCTGGGTCGAGATGCCGATCTCGACGCCGAAGCCGAACTCGAACCCGTCGGTGAACCGCGTCGAGGCGTTGTGGTAGACGGCCGCCGCGTCGACCTGCGCGAGGAACGCCTCCGCCGCCTCGGGGTCCTCGGTGACGATGGCTTCGGAGTGGCGGGTGCCGTACTCCGCGATGTGCTCGAGGGCGGCCTGCAGGCTGGGGACGACCCGCACCGCCAGCACGAGGCGCAGGAACTCCGTACCCCAGTCCTCCTCGGTCGCGGGCACGACCGAGGGGATGCCGGCACGCTGCAGGTGTTCCATGGATGTGGGGCAGACCCGCAGCTCGACGCCGCGCTGCCCCAGTTCTTGCGCGATGCGCGGCAGCCAGCTGGGCGCGACCGCCTCATGGACGAGCAGCGTCTCCATGGCGTTGCAGACGGAAGGGCGCTGGGTCTTGGCGTTGACGACGATGGCGTCGGCCATGTCGAGGTTTGCCGTGCGGTCGACGTAGACGTGGCAGTTGCCGACGCCCGTCTCGATGACCGGCACGAGCGCGCGTTCTCCCACGTACGAGATGAGACCGGCGCCTCCGCGTGGGATCGCGAGATCGACGAGGCCCCTTGCGCGGATCATCAGGTCCACCGTCTCGCGCTCGACGCGGTCGATGAACTGGACGGCGTCCGTCGGCATCTGCGCCGCCTGCAGGCCTTGGTGGATGGCGTCGACGAGCGCCTGGTTCGAGCGCAGCGCCTCCCGCCCCCCGCGCAGCACGGCGGCGTTGCCTGTCTTCAAGGTGATCCCCGCCGCATCGACGGTGACGTTCGGGCGCGACTCGTAGACGATCGCCACGACGCCGATCGGCACCCGCAGCTTGTCGATGCGCAGCCCGTCGTCCCGCACGATCGTCTCGAGGCGTTCACCGACGGGGTCCGGCAGCGCGGCGACCGCGAGCAGCCCTTCCTGCATCTGCCGGATCCGCCCCTCGTCCAGCAGCAGGCGGTCGAGGCGGGCGTCGTCGACGCCGGCTTCGCGCGCCGCGGCGAGGTCGAGCGCGTTCGCGGATAGGATCTCCTGCCGCCGATCCCAAAGCGCCTGCGAGATCGCCTGCAGGGCGCGGTACTTCTCCTCCGCCGTAAGGCGCGAGAGCGTGCCGAGCGTCGCGCGTGCCGCGCGCAGGCGCTGCGTCACATACCCTGCGAGTCCGTCCTGCGACACGCTCTCAAGCCTCGATGCTGCCATCGCCTGTTCCCTCCCGCCCGATCGACATCTCCCGATGGTGGACGATGCGCAGTTCGCGCGCAACGGAGCCGGGTCTGCGCCGTGCGAGCCAATCCTTGAGGTCCGAAGCGGAGCAGTTCGCGATGCCCTTGCCGATCACCCGGCCGGAGGAGGTCGCGAGCTCGATCACGTCGCCCGTCTGGAACGCGCCGGAGACCGCCGTGATCCCCGGCAGGAGCAGGCTCGCCGAGCGGGCCAGCAGCGCGTCGACGGCACCTGCATCGAGGGTCACGCGCCCGGCCGCGCGCGTGCCGTGGAGCATCCAGAGCTTCTTGCTCGGCAGGGGGTCGCGGCGCGCATGGAAGGTCGTGCCGAGCGGCTCCCCGCCCAGGAGCCGCTGCAGGGCGTCCGGTTCCGCAGCGTGCAGGACGACGGTGTCGATCCCCGCATCCATCGCGATGCGGGCCGTCTCGAGCTTCGTGCGCATTCCGCCCGTGCCGATGCGCGAGCCCGCGCGCCCAGCCATCTTCGCCATCGCATCCGTGAGGTCCCAGACGTCGGAGATCTTCTGCGCCGCCCGGTCGGTGCGTGGATCGGCATCATAGAAGCCGTCCGTATCCGTCAACAGCACGAGAAGGCTCGCGTCCGCCACGAGCGCGATCAGCCCGGCCAGGGTGTCGTTGTCCCCGAAGCGGATCCCGTCCACGGCCAGCGTGTCGTTCTCGTTGACGATCGGCAGGACGCCGTGGCGCAGGAGCGTGGAAAGGGTGTTTCGCACGTGCACATAGCGCCTGCGCTCTTCGAGGTCGGAGCGCACGAGCAGGATCTGCGCGACTTCGATGCCGCAGGGCGCGAAGAGTTCCCGGTAGGCGTCGATCAGGAGCCCCTGCCCCACGGCCGCAGCGGACTGCTTCTCCTGCAGCGTCACCTCGCCCGGCCGCCAGTGCAGCCGTCCGAGCCCTGCGGCGACGGCGCCGGAGGAGACCAGGATAACCTCCACTGCGTCGGCGCGGAGCCGGCAGATCTGCTTCGCCAGCCGCTCCATGCGGTCAAGGGAGAGCAGGCCGTCCTCCGCTGTCAGACTGCTCGATCCGATCTTGACCACGATGCGCTGTGCCCTCACCGAAAAGACCCCCGCCGACAGTTACGCATAATATGCACATTTATACGGCAAAGCCCTGGCCGCGTCAAGGTGGTGATGACTGGCTGCGGGTGGACGCGTGGCCGACGCACGCCGGCCTGGTGCGGGTGCGATATCAATGCACGAGAGTGCATGGCCGAGATGCTGGCAAAGGGGCCACGCGGGCCGCGCTTGCGGCTATCATAGGGGCAAGCCACAAAGGAGGCCTCCCGCCAGATGCCTCGCTCGCGCAAGGTCGGCTTCGCCGTCGCCCTCATGGTATTCGCGAACCTCGCTTGGAGTGGGAACTACATCGCCGGGCGATATCTCGCCGTCGCCATGCCCGCGCTCGTCCTGAATGGCGTGCGCTGGACGGTTTCCGCCGCGATCCTGCTGATCTTGGTGAAAGCCAGCGGGGGACGGGTTCCCTTCCGGCGCGAGGCCCCGCTCCTCGCCACGATGGGGCTGCTCGGCGTCTTCCTCTTCTCCGCCCTGACCTACCTCGGCCTGCGGCAAGTGCCCGCGGCGCAGGCCGGGATGATCTCCGGGCTGATGCCGGTCACGATCATGCTGTTCGGAGCGCTCCTCGCCCGGGAGCGTCCGACTCCTCAAGGTTGGGTCGGCACGCTGCTCGCGGTCTGCGGCGTGCTCCTCTTGATGGGCGCCCAGCTGGGATCGGGATCGGTGGCGCCACTCGGCGCCGCCGAACTCCTGCTCGCGGCCGTCTGCTGGGGGGCGTACACGGCCCTCGGCCGGAGGATGAAGGACCGCATGGGCCCTCTCGAGATGACGGCGGGCGCGGCCGCCTTCGGCGCCATCCCGAGCGCCCTCGCAGGTGTCCTCTCTCTGCACGGCGCCACGCTGCACGTCACGCCGCTCGGCATCGCGGCGGTCGCCTACGTCAGCACCGTGGCGTCGGTCGTCGCCTACTGGGCGTGGAACCAGGGCGTCTCCGTGGTGGGGGCGGTGCGCGCGGCGCCGCTCGGAAACCTCCTACCGGTCTTCACCGTGGCGCTCGGCATCGCGGTGCTGGGGGAGCGCGTCACCGCCCTTGAGGTGCTTGGCGGCGCGATCACCGTCGCGGGGGCGCTGATCGCCCAGCGTGCACCCAGCGCCCGCTCGCGCGAGGACGTGCCCCGCTGACGAGGGACGATGTGGCAGGCTTCAGGATCCTTGGCAAAGCGCGGCGCATCGACCCAGGCGAGCGCGTCGCGCTGCCTTGCGTTCTCTCAGTAGTGGCCGAGGATGCCGCGGCTGCGCGCCGCATCATGCGCGCGGCCGTAGACGACGTAGCCGAGGACGATCCAGAGGATCGCGTTGGCGATCCCGAGCAGGAGCCAGGCCTCCTCGCCGGGGAAGTGCGTCTGACCCAGCGCGAGGTGTCGTAGGACGCCCATCTGCGGTCCGAGCGGCACGATCACCGCGACGTACTTGAAGGCGCCAGGCAGGTCGCTGAAGGGCGTCATCACGAGGAACAGCACGGCGAACTGCAGGAGGTTCAGGAACTGGCTTGAGCGCTTGAAGAGGATCGTGACGCTGGCTACGAGGTAGCCGATGCCGATCGACACGCCGATCGCCAGCACCACGGGCTCCAGTTCGAGCGCCGAGAAATGGATGGTGTGGTGCGTTACGAGCATGATCAGCACGAGGGCCACAAGCGTGAGGGCCAGGTCGTAGACGAGGTTCGCCAGTGCGCGCAGTGCGAAGATGGTGCGGATGCGCATCGGGGCGAGGCAGACTTGTTCCAGCGTACCGTTCTGGGCCTCGTTCGCGATGCCCCAGCCCATGTTGCCGATGGCCCCGAGCATCAGCGTCCAGAGCGTGTAGCCGATGATGATGTCGCTGAGGCGGCTGCCGAGGATGCCGTGCCCCGCCATGTAGCTGCCACCGAGGAAGAGCCCGTAGAACACGACCGCGATGAAGATGGCCTCGCTGAGGAACTCCGTGGGGTAGCGCCGCAGCTGGGTGATCTCCCGCCGAAGCTCGGCGGTGAATGCCGTCCAGATCACGGCAGTGCCTCCTTGTCCTCTGCACCGTGCACGTAGTGACGGAAGACGGTGCCGAGGTCCGCGGTGTCCCTGCTC
>JAJYTV010000109.1 GCA_021792885.1 Bacillota bacterium | reverse complement strand
CCAGCGCCTCAAGGCAACGGGCCTCGTCGGCTCCATGGGTTCGGTCGGCGACGCCTACGACAACGCGCTCATGGAGAGCTTTTGGGCCACTCTCCAGACTGAGCTCCTCGACCGCCAGACCTGGCCCACCAGGACCTCTCTGCGCTCGGCGATCTTCGAGTACATCGAGGCGTTCTACAACCGCCGGCGCGTCCACTCCGCCCTCGGCTACCTCTCCCCAGACGAGTTCGAGAAAAGGTGGCACGAAGCCGCTATGCGAGACCAATCCTTCGCTTCCTAGCCACTACGTTCAGTTGTCCACCAAACCGGCGAAACTCCATCCCCGCCAGGAGTTTCAGAACGCTGCAAATCCAAGCTAACTCCCTTCAATGGTGACGAGGCAATCACCTACAACGTGATGGTTGGCCATGTGCAACTGCCACTCGCGGGGTTGCATTTCGACACCTCCTTCTATCTGGGCTGTCTAGGGGCCGTTGGCGCATCATGCTGAGTGACTAGCCGTCCAGAGAAGATGGAAGGACCGGGAAGGCACCTGGCTAAACGGTCGCCCGCTGTTCAAGGGCTTACTAGCTTGCGACCGCATGGTGGAATTGGCTCCACGACACGGCAGTCTAGCGCGTTTCTGCGGCGCCCCGATCGGGGGCGAGGGTGAAGACAATCGCGTAATCCAGACCGAGAGCGTCGGAGATACGCTTCAGTAGCGATACTGCGATTGGGTGTTTGCCACTCTCGGCTCGAGAGATGGCCGACTGGGAGGTGCCTATCCGTTGAGCGAGCTCTGTTTGGGTAAGGTGGTGTGTTGCCCGCAAATCCAGTAGCGCGTCCGCCACTTGGCGATAGGGGAATTGCTCCTTTAGTGAGTCGGCCACTGTCTGCTCCGATAGTAGTTCCGCTCTAACGTCTTGCCATCGCATCTGACTATGCCACCACCCGGCGAAGGTGCACATAAGCGTGAGTTGAACGACTGGGTCCTCGGTAGAACTTAGGTATCTGCTAAGCGAGAACGTACGCGGATGCGTGACCTGTCTACGATCACCAGTGCACCTCGTAGCTCGTCTTCCGTGACCTGATCGAATAGCCGTCGCAAGGCCGCTATGGTCTCCTCGGCAGTAGTTGGCCAGACCCGCAGCCTAATGATTCCGAAGTGGGTTTCCACTGGAAAGGAGCGCCTGTCGGCGAAGTCCTCGTCGAATGTGACGATGACGCAGCCGTGTTCCTGCGCCCAGGCGAACACCGTTCCGTCCGATGCGGCAGCGAGACCGACATCGGCAGCGTGTGTGGTCCGCCAGGCAGACCGAAACTCGGTGAGCCAAGCTAGAACACTGTACGGGACGTTGGCATCAAGCAGAATGGAGAGTGGGTCAGCCACGGGCTATGACCCTGTCTTCGTCAACAACGTGGCTAGCGTACTCCAGTGCTGCTGCCACATCATCTCGCGTGAGCTTTGGGTATTCTTCTAGTATACGTTCTACGGTGTAGCCGCCTGCGATCATCCCAAGGATGTTGCGCACCATGATGCGGGTTCCAGTGATGTAAGGCTTGCCGCTGCACACACTGGGATCGACTGAGATCCGGTCGTCCATAGTCCGACCCTCCTTTGCCAGTCAGTTACGCGAATTGACGTCCCTGTGGCGCCAGACCCGACAGGGCTGGTGCCTAGGGGTACGGTCTGGCAGCTTCCCGCGGTTGATCGGCGGGTGCTCCATGGCTCTGGATGGGGCAAAGATATCACCCGTGATATGTTTGTCAAGGCCCAAGACAGGAGCGACCCCTTGACAGGAGATCACGGGGTCGGTTGTATTCCGCGACGAGTAGACCGAGTCTAACGGTCTGGCTCGGGCTCGGGCTCTTCTGCTTTAGGGAGCAAGGGTATTACACGGAGGTCAGGGAAGAAGCTGCGGTAGGGGCCGACGTCATTCGTGAGCAGTGTGCACTCGTATCGTAAGGCGTGACCGCCGATCAAAAAGTCAGACAGAACATGCTTGGGTTTTCCGAGTTCTGCATGACAGGAGCTGCACCGAAACCTCTGTCGGGTGCCACATTGTGGGCATTCGTATTCCGCCGGTCGCCTGATGCTCAAATATCGGTTGAACGCCGCCGCTGCATACGTCCAAACCGTCCGATCCCAGCGGTCGTCTATCTCAATTCCGACTTCGATCAACCTCGTAGTGAGTTCCGGCTCTTCCCACTTGCCAACCGCGAGCAGTTCGGCCAGGACCGGGCCACTTACCACGACCGCGCCCTCCTGCGCCGCGCGTTGAAGGGCGTGCTCTGCGGCGTCGGCCAAGTCGGGATCTTCGTTGAGCAGTAGGTAGCTTAGGACATTGGTGTCGACGGACGTTGCCACGATCTACTCGTTGCCTTCAGGCGACAGCGTCTCGAGGGAGGGATGCCGTACTTCCTTGAGCCGCTCCCGAACAGTGGCTGCGTCGTCCTGCCACGCTCCGCGCAATTTGCTAAAGCGTCTGCTCTCAGGAGCGCGCCTGCGGATGAGAATCGACCCGTCCGGCTGCGGCGTGAAGGTCAACAGCGTCCCTTCGCGCAACTCGGCCCACTCCCTCAAGGGCTGCGGGATCACCACCTGCCCTCGAGCGGAGAGCTTCCCCTCAAACGACTCATCGGGGATCCTGCCTCGCCTCACTGCGACACCTCGCATCCCGGACACTGAACTTCACCTCCGCAGTATGTGATCCAACCATAGCAATCATACCACACGTGTCTTACCAAGGCTCAGTCTCTTGACCGACCAGAGAGTCGTCGGCAAGGGCAACCGACCCGACCAGGATGATCGGCTATGCGCAAAGTGGCAGATTCTTGCGGCCCACCAGAACAAGCAAACAATCCAGCTGACCGCTTGAAATCTAGCCATTTCGGGTCACGAGACGAAGTCCGTGCTCTGCGGTTTCGGCCAGAAGCAGGTCGAGGAAAGGCAATGGGTCGCTGGCTTGTTGGGAGAAGGCGGACAATTGTCCCAACGCCCCGAGATGGCATCGGTGCGCCCTATTTACACCGCTGTATGGGATACAGGCGGGAGGCGGGCGCTGCTTTGCGTGCGCAGGATTGTATACAACACGCAGAGAACTGCGGAATGGGACTCGAGGAGGGCAGAGGACACCATCGACCGTTGTGAAGTGGGTGTGATGCGTCGCAGCGGAAGGGTTTCGGGGGCCAGCGAACTGGCGGTTGGTCCGAGTCGGATGGCCGGTCTGGGCAGGCCCAGAGGGCGATGGTCATGGCCATCGGCCGCAGTGCGGCATGGGGGAGTCACGCTGGACGTCGCGTATACGGAGGGGGAGATCCTTTGGGCAGAGTCTGGGATGGGCTGATCTCCGATCGCGACAAGGAAGTATACGAGAAAGCCGGGTTCGGCCGGACGAGCGGCTTCGGCAAACGTCCCGGCATCGTCATCATCGACGTGCAGTACCGCACGGTGGGAACGGTCCGTGCCCCGATCCTGCAGGCGATGGAGGAGTTCAAGACCGCCTGCGGCGAGGCCGGCTGGGACGCCGTCGACGCGATCCAGAAGCTCCTTGCCGTGGCCCGGGCGAAGGCGGTTCCCGTCTTCTACCCGTACGTCTCGCACAAGGAGAGTTACGATGCCGGGAGGACGGGCACGAAGATCCCGAGCCTGATGACCGTGTCCGACCGCGGCTACGACTTCGTCGAGGAAGTGGCGCCCCACGCCGGCGACACCCTCATACCGAAGAAGCACCCGAGCGCGTTCTTCGGCACGCCGATGGTGAGCTACCTCATCGACCAGGATGTCGACACGCTGCTGATCTGCGGGTGCACCACCAGCGGGTGCGTGCGGGCGACCGCGATGGACGCGTTCGCGTACAACTTCCACGTCGCGGTGGTCGAGGAGTGTGTATACGACCGCGGCCTCGTGAGCCACGCCGTGAACCTCTTCGACATCCAGAGCAAGTACGCCGACGTCGTCTCCCTGGAGCGGGCCATCGCGTACCTCTCCGGACTCGCAGACCCGGGGAAGGGGGCCTGAGGACGGTGTACGACCTCATCATCAGCGGCGGGACGGTTGTGACAGAGAGCGGTGTTCGGCACGGGGATCTGGCGGTGACCGACGGGAAGGTCGCCGCCATCCTGCCAAGGCGGCATGGCGCCGAGGCGCGGGAGGTCGCGGATGCACGGGGCTGCTACGTTCTGCCTGGGCTCATCGACCCCCACGTGCACCTGAACCTCGGACCGCCAGCCGAGGAGCAGTACCGCGAAACCGCCACCGCGGCCATGGGCGGCGTTACGACGGTCATGCACATGCTCCAGACGACGAGGCCGTACGAGGAGATCTTCGAGCACGAGCGCCAGCAGGGAGAGCGGGAGGCGTACGTCGACTTCGGCTACCACTTCGTCCTGCTCACGGCGGAGCAGGTCCAGGCGATCCCGCGCTACGTGACGGAGTTCGGGGTCACCTCCTTCAAGCACATGATGCACATCAAGGGGGCCGAGGGGCGCTACCTCGGCATCGAGCAGGGAACCGACGACGGTCACTTCTACGCCATCCTGGAGACGCTCGGCCGTTTCCCGCACACCGTCCTCGCGGTGCATCCGGAGAACATCGAGATCATCTGGCGCGTGCAGGAGGAGATCAAGGCGACGCAGCGCGTCGACCTCGCCGCCTACACCGAGGCGCGGCCCGCCGTCGCGGAGGCGATCGCCATCGAGATGACGATGGCCCTGTCGCGGGCGACCGGGGGCGCCGTGTACATCGTCCACCTGTCCTCGGGCCTCGGCCTCGAGGCGTACAAGCGGCAGCAGGCGATCACCGAGCGGGCTTTCCTTGAAACGTGCCCCCAGTACCTCACCCACACGATGGACTCGGAACTCGGCGTGATCGGCAAGGTGAACCCTCCGCTGCGGACCGCGGCCGACAACGAAGCCCTCTGGGGCGCGATCCTGGACGGCACCATCGACACGATCGGTTCCGACCACGTGCCGCGGCGCCTCGAGAAAAAGCAGGGAACGATCTGGCAGGCGTCCGCCGGGTATCCCGGGATCGCGACGATCCTGCCGGTCCTGGTGAGCGAGGGGGTCCACAAGCGGTCGCTCCCATGGGAGCGCCTCGTGCAGATCACGTCGACCAACGCGGCGCGCGTCTTCGGGCTCTACCCGCAGAAGGGGTCACTGCAGCCGGGGGCGGATGCGGACGTCGTCGTCGTGGACCCGGAGCGGGAGCACACGATCACCGCCGGGGAGCTCCAGTCCTTCTCGGACTACTCGATCTACGATGGATGGAAAGTGAAGGGCTGGCCCGTCGCCACGTACGTGCGCGGGGAGCTCGTGATGCGCGAGGGCGAGCTCGTGGGAAGAGCGGGCCATGGCCGGTTCCTCGCACGGTCGGCCTTCACGCAGGTATAGAGCGGAGGGAGCTGGCCATGAGCGAGTCCAAGGCAGCGAAGCTGAAAGCCCTGATCCGGGCGCCGAAGACCCTGGTGCTCCCCGGAGCCCCGAACGCGTACATCGCCGCGATGATCGAACAGGCCGGGTTCGACGCGGTCTACGTGACCGGAGCGGGCGTTGCGAACATGACGTTCGGCCTGCCGGACCTCGGTCTCCTGTCCCTGACCGAAGTCGTGGCGTCCGTGGAGGCGATCTGCCGGAAGGTGGACATCCCGGTGCTCGCAGACATGGACACGGGGTTCGGCAACGCGCTCAACGTGTACCGCAGCGTGCAGCTCTTCGAGCAGGCGGGCGCTGCGGGGATCCAGCTGGAAGACCAGGTGACGCCGAAGCGCTGCGGGCACTTCGACGACAAGGCGGTGATCGAGACGGGCGAGATGCTCGAGAAGATCGCCGCGGTCCACGCTGCCCGCCGCGACCCGGAACTCGTCCTCGTCGCGCGGACGGATGCGCTGGCCGTCCACGGCATCGATGCGGCCATCGAGCGCGCCCAGGCGTATGCCGACGCCGGCGCGGACATGGTGTTCATCGAGGCGCCGAGGTCCAGGGACGACCTTGCGAGGATCGCCCGCGCCGTCGGCGCTCCCGTGCTGGCCAACATGGTGGAAGGCGGGAAGACGCCGCTCTGCACCGTCGATGAACTGCAGGAGATGGGGTTCGCCGCGGTGCTCTTCGCGAACACCGCCCTGCGGGTGGCAGGGTACGCGATGCGCGAGGCGCTGCGCGATCTGCGGCAGACGGGCACCTCAGACGCCTGGCTGCCGCGGATGCTGGGGTGGGACGAGAGGCAAGCCATCGCAGGGCTGCAAGAGTACCTCGACCTCTCATCCCGGTTCGCCGAGGCGGGGAGAACCCGGGGAGAGCGGTAGGACCCGTCGCGCCGCGCATGCTTCGAGGCGCGAGCACCGCTGGCGAGACGACGCCTTCTTACACCCCGGCAGCACCCACCGTGCCCCGAACAGGGAAGCCCCCGGCAACAGGCGGAACCCGCTTTGCGCGCAGCCCCGGGATCCTGCACCACGCCGACTGATTGCGCCAGAACCGAAAGACCGCG
>JAJYTV010000108.1 GCA_021792885.1 Bacillota bacterium | reverse complement strand
CTTGCCGTCGACGTAGCGCAGATGCTCGGGCGCTGCGGGTGGCACAGCGGGCGAGGAGAAGTCCCACGCATCTTCGCGCAGCGGCGTCAGCACCGGCTTGCCCGCGTCGAGCTGCGGGTAGACGAATGCCGTGCTCGTCAGGACGTAGTGCCCGAACCGGTCCGAGAGGGCGCCGAGCAGAGCCTGCGCGTCCTGCGGCTCGTAGGCGACGTCGTCGATCACCGCGTCGAACGAGTGGCCCGCGAGCGCCGCGCGCAGTTGCGCCGCATCGCGCCGGTCGGCAAGGAGCCGGCGCACGCCAGAGTCCACCGGCGGCCGGTTGCCGCGCGAGAGCACGGTCACGTCGTCTCCGCGGGCCAGAAGCTGCGGGATCAGGTAGTGGCCGATCATCCGGGTGCCGCCGATCACGAGGACACGCATGGGGATTCCTCCTCCGCGCGGAAGGAACGCTTCCGCGCGCCTGCGAACTGGAGAGGTGGGATCCTTGCGAGGGAAGGGGGCTTGGGCCGGAGGCCAGCGGCCGACGGCCGATTGCTGTGATGCGGATCCTCGTCTATGCGGCAGATGCCGCCAAGTACCGCGGTATGCTGCAGGAGGTGGCCCCCGACGCCCGGATCGCCGTCGCGTCGACGCGGGAGGAGGCGGAGGGGCACCTCGACGCGGAAATCCTCTTCTCCTGGGGAATCCCCGAAGACCTCGTGCGGCGCATGCCGAACCTTCGCTGGGTGCAGTGGCTGGGCGCGGGGGTCGACAAGGTCGTCGCCGCCCTGCCGCCGGACGTCCCGTTGACCCGCATCGTCGGCGCGTTCGGCAGCGTGATGACGGAGCATGTCTTCGCCTTCCTGCTCGCGATCCGACGCGACGTGTTCGCGATCCGCAGCCTGCAGGCGGAGCGCCGCTGGGAGAAGGTCCCGGCCGTCCTGCTGCGCGGGCAGCGCCTGGGGGTCGCCGGCCTCGGGGCGATCGGCAGGGACATGGTGGAGATGGGGCGCGCTTTCGGCATGGAAGTCTGGGGGCTCAGCCGCGGCGGTTCCGGCGCAGGCCTCGTCGACCGGCACTTCCTGCCGGCGCAGGTGCGGGAGTTCGCGGCCGGCGTCGACAACCTCGTGCTGGTCCTGCCGGCCACGAAGGAGACGGACGGGCTCTTCGGTCGCGAGGAGTTCGCCGCCATGCGCGAGGGCTCGATTTTCGTGAACGTCGGGCGCGGCAACGCGGTGGACGAGGCGGCCCTCGCGCAGGCCCTGCGCCAGGGCCGCCCGTCCTTCGCCCAGCTCGACGTGTTCCGCGAGGAGCCGCTGCCCGCGTCGAGCCCGCTCTGGGACCTGCCGAACTGCTTCGTCTCCGCGCACTGTTCGGGTCCGAGCGAAGCGCAGCGCGTCGGCGCGTTCGCGGCGGAGAACCTGCGCCGCCACCTCGCGGGCGAGCCGCTGATGGGCGTCGTCGAGCGCAGCCGGGGCTACTAGGCGCGCAGCGCGCGGCGCAGGGTGTGCAGCATGCGCGCCGTCGCGCCCCAGATGCGGCGTCCTTGCCAGGGATAGACGGGCATGCGCCAGACGGCTCCTGTCGGCGTCTTCACGTCTTCCCACTCCTCGATCGCCCAGAGATCCTCAAGCGGCGGTTCGACCAGCGCCGCGACCTCCCTTGTACGCGGATAGACCGCCGGCCGCGCGGGCAGGTAGCCGACGCATGGCGCGACAGCGAAGCCCGAGACGGGGATGAAGAGCGGGGGCAGATGGCCGAGGCGCTGCGGCGCCTCGGGGAGCCCGACCTCCTCCTCCGCCTCGCGCAGCGCGGTCGCCCAGTAGTCCAGGTCCTGCGGGTCGCAGGACCCGCCGGGAAAGCTGATCTGCCCCTTGTGGTGGTCGAGGTCCTCGGCGCGCTGGGTCAGCAGGACCTGCAGTCCCGCTTCGCCCGGGTAGAGCAGGACCAGCACAGCGGACGGCCTGCCGGCGGGCAGGATGAGGTTCTGCTCAAGGCCAGTCGCGAGTCTGGCCAGCGCGGCGCTGGCCAGCGCATCTTCGTTCGGCATGGCGGCCTCCCTTGCAGCTATTCATTTGTGCGGCGGGCACGAGACTCCTCCTGCGAAGGGGCTTTCGGCCCGCAGGGTGAACATCTGGCCGCAGTGGGGGGCGCCTTCGTTGCTTGCACTCTTCGATCTCGACGGCACGCTGCTCGACACCCGCGAAGCGCACCACTTCGCGGCGGAGATCGCGCTCGCGCGGCGGGGGCTGCCGACCGACGCGGCATTCGTCCGGCGCTTTCTGCTCGCGTACGACGCGGTGTCGGCGGAGATGAAGGAAAAGGAGTACCTCGCGGTGTGGCGCGCGATGCAGCCGCTCTACGGCGAGGCGATCGAGTCGGTGCGGCCCTTCCTCGGCGTGCCCGAGACGCTCGATGCGCTGCGCGCTGCAGGCCATCGCCTCGGGGTCGTCACGTCCAAGCAGCGCTGGGCGGTGGAGCGCGAACTGCGGCACACGCAGCTCTCCTCTCTCTTCGACGTCGTCGTCTGCCGCGACGACACGCACCAGCACAAACCGCACCCGCAGCCGCTCATGCTGGCGCAGTCGCTGCTCGGCATGCTCGCCGGCGCCTATGTCGGAGACCGGGACACCGACATCTGCGCCGCGCGCGCCGCAGGCGTTGTGCCGATCGGCGCTGGCTGGGGCGATAGCGGCGGCGAAGCGCTGCGCGCGGCCGGCGCGGCCGCGGTGCTGGAGGAGTTCCCGTCGCTGCTTGCGGTGCTGTCAAGCATCTCCGGGCAAGACGCGCACGCGGCGGATTAGCGCCCAGCGCAGACGCATTGGACGTGAGGAGGAAGGAGACGTGCAAACTCGCCGGCGCGTGCTCGTGAAGCTGAGTGGGGGCGCGTTCGCGGGCGGGCAGGAGTTCGGCTTCGACCGCGGCGCCCTCGACCAGATCGGCAGCGAACTCGCCGAGATCTCGCGCACGGGCATCGAGACCGCCGTGATGGTCGGCGGCGGGAACATCTTCCGCGGGCGCACTGCGGAGGACTGGGGGATCGAGCGGGCCGAGGCCGACAACATCGGAACGATGGCGACGGTGGTGAACAGCCTCATCCTGCGCGGCGTCCTGACGGCGAAGGCCGTCGAGGACGTTCGGGTGATGACGGCGATCCCGATGGCCTCCGTCGCCGAGCCGTACATCCGCCTGCGCGCGATCCACCACCTGGAGAAGGGACGCCTGATCATCTTCGCTGGCGGGACGGGCCAGCCGTACGTTACGACCGACTACCCCGCCGTGCAGCGGGCGCTCGAGATCCGCGCGGAGGCCATCCTGGTCGCGAAGCGCGGCGTGAACGGCGTCTTCACGAGCGACCCGAACACGGACGCCGGCGCGCGCCGCTACCGCTCCGTCGACTACGAGACGGTGCTGCGGCAGAACATCCGGGTGATGGACCAGTCCGCCTTCATCCTGGCGCGCGACTACGGACTGCCGATCTACATCTTCGATTTCACCCAGGAGCACTGCCTCCGCCGGGTGATTGCCGGCGAGAACGTCGGCACGCTGATCGCGCCGGGCGTGCCGGTCGAACCAGACTAGGTCAGGCGCCGCCCCGCACCGGGATGAGGGCGCCCGAGACGTCGCGGCCGGCCGGGGAGCAGAGGAAGAGCGCGAGGTCCGCAAGCCGCTCCGGCGAGACGAACTCCCTCGGGTCTCGCTGCGGCATCGAGGCGCGGTTCGCCGGCGTGTCGACGGTCAGCGGCAACAGGGCGTTCACCGTTGCGCCCGTGCCTTGCAGTTCCTGCGCCGCGGTCTGCACGATACTATGGAGCGCCGCCTTGCTCGCGTTGTAGGAGACCTGTCTTGCCTTCGGCGCGAGTGCGCCCAGCGCCCCGATCAGGATGGCGCTTCCCTGGCGCGCGCGGATCTCCGGCAGAAGATGGTGCAGGACGTAGAAGGGCAGACGGGCATTGACCCAGAACAGACGCTCAAGCTCCTCGGACGAGGTCTCCTCGATCCGGCGGCCCCCGGCGTAGGCGCCGGCGGTCACGAGCAGCACGTCGAGCGGCTCCTCGAGAAGCCTTCGGCAGGTTGCCTCGACGCCTTCGGGCGTGCTTAGGTCCGCGGCGACCGCCTCGATGCCGGCCCCAAGTCCGGCGGGCGCGGTCCGGCTGAGCGCAGCCACGGAATAACCCGCCGCGGCGAACCGCTCCGCCATTACGCGCCCGAGCTGGCCTGTCCCGAAGACTGCGGCGCGTCCCCGCTCCATTCCATCGCCTCCTCGGCAGTGGTTCTGCCCCGGGTTCCGCGCTCCCTTGTTGGAACCATCCTGAGGAGGGTATTCCTTGATCGCGCTCTTCGACTCCGGGATCGGCGGACTGACGGTGCTCCACTCGCTGTGGCGCCGTCTCGCGCAGAGGGACTACCTGTACCTGAGCGACCAGGCGCACTTTCCGTACGGCGACCGGCCGGCGCAGGACGTGCGGCGCGATGTCGCGGCGTTTGCGGCCTTTGCGCGCCGCGAGGGCGCCGAGGCCTTGGTGCTCGCATGCAACACGGCGAGCGCGATCGCGCTCGAGACGGCGCAGCAGGCGTTCTCGGGCCCGACCTACGGCGTGATCGCCGAGGTCGCGTCGGTGGCCGCAAGCCGCTCTGCGGGCGGCGTCGTCGGCGTGCTCGCCACGACGAACACCTGCCGCACGCACGCCTACCGAGACGCGGTGCACGCGCGCGTCGCGGAGGTCGCCTGTCCGGAGCTGATTGCGCTCGCCGAAGCCGGCGGCGCGAGCGACCTCGACGTCGCCCGCGAGGCGCAGGCGCCGCTTGCGGCCTTGCGCGAAGCGGGGGCCGACGTGGTGATCCTCGGCTGCACGCACCTGCCGCACTTCGAACGCGTGCTGCGCGAGCTCACGCGTCCCTGGGCCAGCCTGCTCGATCCGGGCGAGGCGCTCGCAGAGCGTCTTGCGCGCGAACTGCCGGAGCGTCGCGAGCAGCGGAGCGTGCGCTGCGTCACGACCGGCGATCCGCAGACGTTCGCGCGCCGGCTCTTGCAGGAGCTGCCGCAGGTCGCCGAGCACGCGCGCATCGAAGCGGTCTTGCCGTCGGCGCTGCACGCCTGACCGCGCTTCGTTGACTGGCACATACCGCGAATGATAAAATGCCCTACGCGACTTGGTGAATGTAGCTCAGTTGGTTAGAGCACCAGGCTGTGGCCCTGGGGGTCGGGGGTTCGAGTCCCCTCATTCACCCCATTTTTCCTGCGGGGTTTCGCCGTCGCTGGGGCGTCGCCAAGCTGGTAAGGCACGGGACTTTGGATCCCGCATGCGTAGGTTCGAGTCCTACCGCCCCAACCAAGTTTGGGCCATTAGCTCAGCGGTTAGAGCGCCCGCCTTTTAAGCGGGGCGTCGATGGTTCGAATCCATCATGGCCCACCAAGCGGGCGTGGCGGAATGGTAGACGCGTGGGACTTAGGATCCCATGGGGTCACCCGTGAGAGTTCGAGTCTCTCCGCCCGCACCAGGTTTGCGGAAGTGGCTCAGTGGTAGAGCGTCGCCTTGCCAAGGCGAAGGTCGCGGGTTCGAATCCCGTCTTCCGCTCCAATTTGTTGCTCCGGGCGACCGACAGGTCGCCCATTTCTGCACGGGGCCGGACGCCGCCGTCCGGCCCTGCAACTTGGAAGAGGTGTGGACGTGCAGGTCGAGATGGAGAAGCTGAACGAGGACGAGGTCCGGGTCACGATCGCGGTGGAGCAGGAGCGCCTTCAGGGAGCGCTGGACGCTGCGTACCGGAAGATCTCGAAGCAGGTGCGCGTGGCCGGATTCCGCCCGGGCAAGGCGCCGCGCCCCATCGTGGAGCGCGCCTACGGCACGCAGAGGCTCTACGAGGATGCGCTGCAGGACCTCGTGCCGAAGGTCTACAGCGAGGCCATCGAGCAGCTGGACCTGCATCCGTACGAGGACGGCCAGATCGAGGAGATCCAGCCGGCTGACGAGGGACTGACGGTCAAGGCCAAGGTGCTGCTCGAGCCGGAGGTCAAGCTTCCGGACTACCGCGCCTACGAGAAGGAGCAGGAGGTGCCCTACGTCGTCTCCGACGAGGAGATCGACGCGGCGCTCGAGGAGGAGCGCCGCGCGCACGCGACGCTGGTCCCGGCAGAGATCGTCGGACCGGAGTCGGTCGTCGAGCTGAGCGGCAGCTACATCGACGACCAGGGCGAGGCCTCCGAGATCCCCGCGACGCAGATCGCGCTCGACCGGGCTTTCCCGGAACTGCGCGACGCGCTCTTGGGCGCCAAGGTGGGCGAGGAGCGCCAGGTGCCGCTCGAAGGCGGCGAGAGCGACAAGACCGCGCGCGTCGTCGTGGGGGACATCCGTGCGATCGAGCTGCCGGAGGTCGACGACGCGTTCGCCCAGGAGCATGGACACCAGGGCGTGAAGGAGATGCGCGAGGGCCTCGCGAATGCTCTGCGCGCCGAGGCGGAGCGCGCTGCGGAGAACGCGCGCAGGACAGCCCTCCTCGATCGGGTGATCCGCGAGGCGGAGGTGCGCGTAGATCGG
>JAJYTV010000107.1 GCA_021792885.1 Bacillota bacterium | reverse complement strand
CGCCTACCGGCGCTCGGGCGAGGGCGGCATCGTGCTCGAGCGGGAGATCCTCCTGCGCGAAGGCGGCCTGCGCGATCTCGTGCGTCTGCGCAACTACGGCGACAAGGACGTGCTCGTGCCGCTCGAGCTGCGCGTGGGCGCCGACTTCGCGCACATCTTCAGCGTCAAGCGGCGCGTGCTGGGCGAGAGCTCCCCGCAGTTGCGCAGCGGCGAGGAGCCGAGACAGGATGGCGCACAGGGGCTCCTCTTCCCAGCGCCCGCGGACCTCCTGCCGCTCGGTGTGCGCCTGCACTTCTCCGAGGCGCCGCAGCTGAGCACGGCCGAACCCGGCCGGCTCAGCTTCCGCGTCCTCGCGCCGGCAGGCAGCGAGGGCGAATTGCAGATTGACTGCGCGACCTTGCCGCGCGCGGCCGCCGAGCCGCGGAAAACCCCGCTCGGCACCCGCCTGAGCGGCCCGGAGATCGAGGCGGGCGGGCCGCTCGGGCCGATGTTCGAACGCGCGTACCAGCGCGCGCTCCGCGACCTGCACGCGCTCGCGATCCGCGGGCGGTCGATCGGGCTCACGGACGGGGACAGCGCAGTGGCGTTCGCTGCGGGGATCCCCTGGTACATCGCCCTCTTCGGGCGCGACGCCCTGCTCACGAGCCGGATGACGCTCTACGCGACGCCGCAGTTCGGGGCGGGCTCGCTGCATGCGCTCGGGCGCATGCGCGGCCGGCGCGTCAACTCGAAGACGGAGGAGGCGCCTGGCAAGATCCTGCACGAGTTCCGCCCGCAGGTGGATCCGACCGAGACCGACGCCATCCCGGACTTCCCCTACTACGGTTCCGTGGACGCGACGCCGCTCTTCCTGGTCGCCCTGGAGGAGCAGGCGCGCTGCGCCGGCGCGCAGGCCCTGGCGCAAGACCTGCTGCCAGCCGTGCGCGAGGCGGTAAGTTGGCTGGACGGCCTGGGGGATCCCGACGGCGACGGCTACCTCGAGTACCTGCGCGAGGGGAGGCACGGCCTCGCGAACCAGGGCTGGAAGGACTCGTGGGACGCGGTGCACTCGCGCGACGGAACCCTCGCGCAGGGACCGATCGCGCTCGTCGAGGTGCAGGGCTACCTCTACCGCGCACGCCTCGCGGCCGCGAGCATCTTCTCGCGCCACGGCGAAGAGGCCGCTGCGCGCGAGCAGCGGCGCCGGGCCCGCGATCTGCGCCGCCGCTTCCACGAGGACTTCTGGATGCCCGAGCGCAGCTTCTACGCCATGGGGCTCGACGGGGAGAAGCACCAGATCGACGCGCTGACGTCAAACGGCGCCCAGGTGCTCTGGACGGGCATCGCACCCGCAGAAGCCGCGGCGAAGATCGCCCATGCCGTCCTGGAAGCCCCGCTCTACAGCGGCTTCGGCGTGCGCACGCTGGCGGCGGGCGAGGGGCGCTACAACCCGATCTCCTACCACAACGGCTCCGTCTGGCCGCACGACAACGCCCTGATCGCCGAAGGGCTCTTGCGCTACGGCCACCGCGACGCGGCGATGCGCATCCTCGGATCGCTGATCGCGGCGACGGCCGTGCGCGTCGACCGGCGGCTGCCGGAGCTCTTCGCGGGGTTCTCGCGCGAGGAGTCGACGGAACCCGTCGCCTACCCGTCGGCCTGTCCCGTGCAGGCCTGGGCGGCGGCCGTGATGCCGCACGCGGTGGCGCTCATGCTGGGGATCAGCGTGCGCGAGGGAGCCGTTCACCTCGCTCCGGCATTGCCCGAGGGGCTTGAGCGGCTGTCGGTCTCCGGCCTGCGGGTCCTCGGGGACACGATCGACGTCGCCGTCGACCGCGATCGCGGCGGGCGCGTGCGCGCACGCGTTTCGGCTCCATCCGGGATGCGGGTCGCGGTCCGCCGCCCGCGCTGAGCGCCTGGGACACTACGGCCCGGTGCGCTCTCCCGCCTCTCTAGAAGCGCGCGGGGACAGCCGCGCGCTGCAGCATCGACTGGTAGAGCGTGAGCACCGACTCGACCATCTGGCGCATGTGGAAGCGCCGCACCGCGCGCTGGCGCGCTGCGGCGCCCAGCCTGCGGGCCAAGACGGGATTGCCGAGCAGGAGCGCGATGCGCTCGGCGAGCTGCTCGTCATCGTCCGGCCGCACGACGAAGCCGTCGACGCCGTCGCGCACGAACTCCGGCATGCCGCCGACGGCGCTCACCACGACCGGCCGGGACGAGGCCATGCCCTCGAGGGCGGCGATGCCGAACGGCTCGTCGAAGCGGGACGGGTAGACGACGACGCGCGAACTCGCAAAGACTCCGGGGATCTCCTCCCAGGGGATGGCCCGCAGTTCGACGGCGTCCTCAAGGCCCAGGCGCGCGATCTCCTCGCGCACCGCAGCGACCTCCTTCGCCTGGCGCGACTCGAAGTCGACGATCGTGCCGGTGCCGGCGAGCAGCAGCTTCGCCTCCGGCAGGACGCGGCGCACCCGGTCCAGCGCGCGCACCACGAGGAGGCTTCCCTTGTCGAGGCTGAGGCGCGCCGGATGGAAGATGCGCAGCGGCGCGTCCGGCTCTGGGGGCGCGCTCGTCCAGCGTTCCGGGTCGATGCCGTGGTGGACGACCTGCACCCGCGCCCGCGGGTAGCCGAGGTCGACGAGCGCATTGCCGAGGTAGTGGCTCACGGCGACGACGGCGTCCCAGAGGTCGGCATATTGGAGGAACGCGAGGCCGAGCCGGTCCCGCCAGACGTTGTGGGCCGTCAGGACGACGGGGAGCCCGCGTTCCTGCTTCACCGCGCGCAGCGCATCGGCGTGGCGCTCGGAGAAGTAGTGCATGTTGTGGGCGTGCAGCAGATCCGGACGGGCGCGGTCGAGAAAGCGGTGCAGCGCGTCGCGCAGTTGCGCGGCCGGCACACTCGGATCCGGGCGGAACAGCGTCGAGCGCTGCACGTCGACGCCGCGATGTTGCAGCGGGTCCTCGTCGGCATCCCCGCCCACAAGCGCGTGCACCGCATGTCCGCGCCGCGCGAGCGAGGCGCCCAGTTCCTCGAGGTGCGTCTCGACGCCCCCGACGACGGGCGGGAACGCCCAGTGCAGCATGGCGATTCGCATGCGACAGCCACCTTTCATGAAAGACGGTCCTGCGACGAACGCTAGTCTTCGCGAACTGACTGCGTTCCACACGACGGTGGAGTGCGTCGCGGACCTTCCCTTTCCTGACCTGGGTGGTCTACAATGTGTGTGGATTTCGGTCCCAGTCCGAACCAACGCTTTCGCAAGGAGGAGATCCGCGCTTGCGCTACGAACTGCCGCCGCTTCCCTACGCCTACGACGCGCTGGAGCCCCACATCGACGAGCAGACGATGCACCTGCACCACGATCTGCACCACAAGAGCTACGTCGACGGCCTGAACAAGGCGCTCGACCAGCTCGACGCCGCCCGCCAGAGCGGGGACTTCGGCCTCGTCAAGCACTGGGAGCGCGAAGCCGCCTTCCACGGTTCGGGCCACTTCCTGCACAGCATCTTCTGGCAGAACATGGGCCCGGGGAAGGGCGGCGAGCCGACCGGCGCTCTGCGCAGCCAGATCGAGAAGGACTTCGGCTCCTACGAAGGGTTCAAGAAGCAGTTCTCCGCCGCCGCCGGCGCCGTCGAGGGCTCGGGCTGGGCGATGCTCGTCTGGGAGCCGAACGCTGGCCAGCTCGAGGTGCTGACCGCCGAGAAGCACCAGAACCTGACGCAGTGGGGCGTGCGCCCGCTGCTCGTCCTCGACGTCTGGGAGCACGCGTACTACCTCAAGTACCAGAACAAGCGCCCGGCCTACGTCGAGGCCTGGTGGAACGTCGTCAACTGGGACGACGTCGCCGCCCGCTTCGTGAGCGCCAAGGCCTGACGCAGATGCCGAAAGGACGGCCCCGGGGAAGCCCTGGGGCCGTCCTTGTGCACCAGATGCGGCTCTTCTGCTCTTCATCTCCGCGCTCGCGATCGTCAACTCCCTGTGCTACCTGACGGAGGACACGGTGAAGGCGGAGGTCTGGCCGACCGAGGTGCGCGGCACCTGGACGGCCGTCACGCGCTTCCTCTCGATCGGCCTCTACATTCCCGCCATCTACTTCGCCGGCAGCCTTCCGATCAACAGCTACTTCCTCTTCAACGGGGCCGTCTGGCTGGTCGGGCTGCTTGCGGCCGGTGCCTGGCTCTTGTGGGGCAGGGAGACCGGACAGGGCGTCAGCATCGAGATGGCGTCCGGCACGACCGACTAGTTCCAGCAGCATCGGGAAAGGGCGGCACCCCCGGGTGTCGCCCTTTCCCTTGGACGCCGCGCGATGTACCCTAGGGGCTGTACCGCAGGGAACGTCCAAGGATCGGAAGAGGAGGAACCGACACGGTAAGCAAGACACGCCGCGTCCAAGGCGCATGAGCGGCCGCGAGCTTCGCTGGAGCACGCCTCCGACCATGGAGATCGACCCAGAGAAGAGCTACCGTGCCGTCATCGATACGACGGCCGGCGCATTCACGGTCGAGCTGTTCGCACAGGCGTCCCCGGTCGCCGTGAACAACTTCGTGTTCCTGGCGCGGCAGGGCTTCTTCGATGGCGACACCTTCTTCCGCGTCCTGAAGACCTTCGTCATCCAGACGGGAGACCCCCTGAACACCGGCACCGGCGGTCCGGGCTACCAGTGGAACGACGAGCTGCCGATCCAGGTCCCGTACGGGCCCGGCATCGTCGCGATGGCGAACGCCGGCCCGAACACGAACGGCAGCCAGTTCTTCGTCTGCACGGGCCAGGACAGCGCCGGCCTCAACCGCTACCCGAACTACACCCAGTTCGGCCGCGTCATGGAAGGCATGGAGGTCGTGGAGCAGATCGCCGCCGGCAAGGTCGAGTACAACCCGCGGATGCAGGAGATGAGCCGCCCGGTGCAGCCGGTTGAGATCTCCTCCGTCCGCATCGAAGAGTCCCAGCCGGGCTCGGACTCCTAGGCGGTCCGCCGTGGGCTACAGGCAGCAGAAGGTGAAGAAGGAGCACTCGATCCTCGCGCAGGGCAAGCCCCTGCTCGAGGAGATCGCGAAGGCGCCGGGGGTCACACGCGTGATCCCCGGGCGCATCAAGGCCGGGCATGCGTCCCGTGGCCTTTACTGCACGCTGCAGTATCGCACCGAGGCCGGCTTCAAGCTTCTGATGCACACGGGCTCGACCCAGGAGGTCTTCGTCGTCTCGGATCGACCGGACGAGACGGAGGCCTGGCTCCGCGAACACCTGCCGCAGCAGCGCCCGGAGTAGGGCGCGGGGGAGGGATCTCTTCGTGTCCTTGCGCGCCCGCCTTTGGATCATCGCCGCCATCATCGTCGCCTACAGCGCCATCTCGTTCTTCGCAAAGCTCGGACTCTCGCTCATCTGGTACCAGAGCGTGCACTTCGCAAGCGTCTTCTGGGTGCTGCACGGCGTGCCCGTGCTGCTCTTCGTGGCCGCCTTCGCCCTCACGGCGCTCATCTCGTTCTTCGCCGTGCGCCCGCTTCAGCGGGCGCTCGAAGGCCGCGGCAAGCCGTGGGTCTCGTTCGGGGACGGCAGCCCCATCCCGCCCTTCCTGCAGGCGCCCTGGCTGACGTCTCGCCCGGTCGCCTGGCTGATCGCGCTGCTCGTCGGCGTCTACGCAGGCGATGCGGTCGCGGGCAGCTGGCAGACCTACCTCATGGCGTTCACGGGCGGCTCATTCCACCGCCTGGACCCTCTCTTCCACCTGGACGCCGGATTCTACGTCTTCCGCCTGCCGGCGCTCTTCGCCGCGGCCGACACCGTGCTGGCGGTCGTCGTGTTCCTCTTTCTCGCGCGCGGCCTCGTGCTGCTCGGCCGCCGCTACGACCAGGGCGTCTACCTCGAGGCGCTGCGCCGCCCGGCCGCGGTCTTCGTGCTGCTCCTCGGCGTGATCGTCTGGCTCTCGCGCTACCTCGCGGTCTCGCAGGACAGCGTCGTGAACCAGTCCACCAACCAGACGATCGTCGCGGGCGCAGACTACCTCGCCGTGCACTGGACGCTGCCGCTGCAGGCGGTCGTCGCCGCGCTCATGATCCTGTGCGCGCTGCTCGTGCTCACCCTCGGCAGCCGGCGGCAGACCCTCTCGCTGCGGGCACTCCTCGGCGGTACGCTCGGGGCGCTCGTGCTGTGGGTGGGGGGCGGGGCGATCGGCGCCCTCGTGATCGGCAACCAGCTCAGCCGCGCGCAGCAGACCTGGGAGCGGCCCTACATGGCCGACACCATTGCCGGCACCCGCGCCGCCTTCGGGCTCTCTTCGGTGCAGGCGGTCGCCTACCCGGGCAACGCGCAGATCACCGCGGCCCAGATCCGCGCCGACCAGGCGACGATCCAGAACGTGCGCCTCGCGGACCCGCACGCCTTCCAGCTCGTCTTCTCGCAGCTCCAGACTTTCCGGCAGTACTTCACCTTCCCGTTCTCCGACGTCACGATCGACCGCTACTACTACAACGGCTCCCCGCATGAGGTGATGCTCGGCGCGCGCGAGGTCGATCCCGCGTACTCGGGCACCGGTACCCAGATCG
>JAJYTV010000106.1 GCA_021792885.1 Bacillota bacterium | reverse complement strand
GACCTTCACGCCGATCTGCCCGTAGGTGGTGTGCGCCTCCGCGAAGCCGTAATCGATGTCCGCGCGCAGCGTGTGCAGCGGCACGGTGCCTTCCCAGTACCACTCGCGGCGGTGCATCTCGGCGCCTCCGAGGCGGCCCGAGCTCATCACCTTGACGCCCTTGGCACCCTGGCGCATCGCCCGCTGGACGGCCTGCTTCATCGCACGCTTGAACGCCACGCGCTTCTCAAGCTGCGTTGCGATCGACTCGGCGATCAGCTGGGCGTCGGTGTCGGGGTTCTTGATCTCGACGATGTTGATGTGCACCTGCTTCTGCGTGCGCACCTCGAGCATGCGCCGCAGCGCGTCGACGCCCGCGCCGCCCTTGCCGATCACGATGCCCGGCTTGGCGGTGTGGATGAACACCTTCAGGCGGTTCGCCGCGCGCTCGATCTCGATGCGGGCGATCCCGGCCTGGTAGTTCTGGCGCTTAATCAGCTTGCGCAGCCAGGTGTCCTCGGCGAGCTGGTCCGGGAAGTTCTTGGGACTTGCGTACCAGCGCGAGTCCCAGTCCTTGATCACGCCGATGCGCAGGCCCTTCGGGTGTACCTTCTGTCCCACCGTTACACCCCTCTCTCGCGCACGACCACGGTGATGTGCGAGGTGCGCTTCAGGATCGGGTACATCTGGCCGCGGTAGCGGGGATGCGCCCGCTTCAGGGTTGGTCCCTGGTCGACGTACGCCTCGGCGACGTAGAGGTCCTCGCGGCGCATGTCGTGGTTCTCGGTCGCGTTGGCGGCCGCCGAGCGCACGAGCTTCTCGATGATGGGCGCCGCGCGCTTGGGCGTGTACTTCAGGATGGCGAGCGCCTCGTCGACGTCCCGGCCGCGGATCGCGTCCACGACGATCCGGCACTTGCGGGGTGCGATGCGCACGTAGCGCAGGATGGCGCGGGCCCCTCCGGTCTTCTGCATGGTCGCCACCTTACTTCAGCGCCGAGGAGCGCTCGGTGTGGTTGCCGTGGCCACGGAAGGTGCGGGTCGGGGCGAACTCCCCGAGCCGGTGCCCGACCATGTCCTCGGTGATGTAGACCGGGATGTGCTTGCGCCCATCGTGGACGGCGATGGTGTGCCCGATCATCTCCGGCGTGATCTGCGACGCGCGCGCCCAGACCTTGATGATCTTCTTCTGGCCGGCCTCGTTCATCTCCGCGATCTTCTTGCGGAGGTGATCCGGCACGTACGGTCCCTTCTTCAGCGAGCGTCCCATGCGATCCCCTCCTTACTTCCGATGCGAGACGATGTAGCGGTCGGACTGCTTCTTCTTCTTGCGCGTCTTCTGACCCATCTTGAGGCCCCACGGCGAGACCGGCGCCTTGCGGCCGATCGGGCTCTTGCCCTCGCCGCCGCCGTGCGGGTGGTCCACCGGGTTCATCACGACGCCGCGGACGTGCGGGCGCTTGCCCTTCCAGCGCGTCCGGCCGGCCTTGCCGCCCTGCTGGTTCTCGTGGTCGAGGTTGCCGACCTGGCCGATCGTGGCCCTGCAGGTTTCGCGCACGTAGCGTTGCTCGCCAGACGGCAGGCGCAAGAGCGCCATGCCGCCCTCGCGCGCCATGATCTGCGCGCTCGCCCCGGCGGAGCGCACCATCTGGGCGCCGCGTCCGGGGATCATCTCGATGCAGTGCACCTGCGTGCCGAGCGGCATGTGCCGGATCTCCATCGCGTTGCCCGGACGGATGTCCGACCCTTCGCCGGAGCGCACCGTGTCACCGACGTGCAGGCCGACCGGCGCGAGGATGTACGCCTTCTCGCCGTCTGCGTAGTGCAGGAGTGCGATGCGCGCCGTGCGGTTCGGGTCGTACTCGATCGAGACGACCTTCGCCGCCACGCCGTCCTTCTTGCGCCGGAAGTCGATCGCACGGTAGACGCGCTTGTGGCCGCCGCCGCGGTGACGCACGGTCATCCGCCCGTAGGCGTTGCGGCCGCCCGTCGTGCCTTCGCCGCGAGTCAGACTCTTCTCGGGCCTCGAGCGGGTGATCTCCTCGAATCCGGGCAGCGCCACGGAGCGGACGCCCGGGGATGTGGGCTTGACCTTCCTTACTGCCATCCTTACACCCCCTCGAAGAGCTGAATGCTCTGGCCCGGCCGCAGTTGGACGATGGCCTTCTTCCAGTCCGACGTGTAGCCCTTCGCCATGCTCATCACGCCCTGGCGGCGCATCTTGCCGCGCATGCGCACGGTGTGCACCGACACGACGTTGACCTTGAAGATCTCCTCCACGGCCCGCTTGATCTCCGGCTTGGTGGCCCGGAGCGCGACCCGGAAGGTGTACTTGCCGAGCGCCATCTGCTCGTTCGACTTCTCGGTGATGATCGGCCGGACGAGGACTTCGCTGCTCTCCATCAGCCGAGCACCTCCTCGATGCGGGCGACCGCTTCGCGCGTGCAGACGAGCTTCGGATAGCGCAGCACCGCGTGGGCGCTGAGATCCTGCGCGACCATCGCGCTGGCCTTGGGCAGGTTGCGCGCCGAGAGGGTGACCTCCGTGCGCGCGGTCTCCGTGACGAAGAGCGCCTTCTCGGCCTTGAGCGCGGCCAGCATCGCCGCGAACTCCTTCGTCTTCGGCGCCGCGAGCTGCAGCGCGTCCAGCACGACGAGATCTCCCGCCTGCGCCCGCGCGGAGAGCGCGGCGCGCAGCGCCGCACGGCGCATCTTGCGGGGCAGCTCCTGCCGGTAGCTGCGCGGGTGCGGACCGAAGGTCACGCCACCCTTGCGCCACAGCGGGCTGCGGGTGGAGCCGGCGCGCGCGCGCCCGGTGCCCTTCTGGCGCCAGGGCTTGCGTCCGCCGCCGCGCACTTCGGCGCGGATCTTGGTGTCCGAGGTGCCGTGGCGCTGGTTCGCCAGCGTCGTGACGACCGCCTGGTGCAGGAGGCCGGGGTTCGACGGTGCGTTCCAGACGCTCTCCGCGAGCTCGATCTCGCCGACCGGCTCACCCGCCTGGTTCAGGACTTGCGCCTTCACGCCTTCTTCCCCCTCCTCTTCACGCTCTGGCGGACCTCGACGATCGAGCCGCGCACACCCGGAACGGCGCCGCGGATCAAGATCAGGTTGCGGTCCGCGTCGACGCGGATGACCTGCAGCGCCTGTACGGTCACGCGGTCGTCACCGTAGTGGCCCGGCAGCCGGCGTCCCTTGAAGACCTTGCCGCCGCCGCCCGACATGCGGGATGAGAGCGATCCGGGACCGCGGTGGTACTTCGAGCCGTGGGCCATCGGCCCGCGGTGGAAGCCCCAGCGCTTGATGCCCCCGGCGAAGCCGTGTCCCTTCGAGCGCCCGCGCACGTCGACGAACTCTCCAGCGGAGAAGATCTCGACGCGCACCTCGCCTTCCGGTGCGTCCTCGCCGTCCGCCAGCCGGATCTCCCGCAGAAGGCGCGGCGGCGCACCCTCGGCGTTCTTGAACTGGCCGGCGTACGGCCGGTTCGCGCGCCGCACGCGGCCGTAGCCGAGCACCGCGGCACGGTAGCCGTCCGTCTCCTCGGCCTTGACGCGGACGACAGGACAGGGTCCCGCCTCGATGACGGTCACCGAGACGGCGCGCCCGGTCTCGTCGAAGATCCGCGTCATGCCGAGCTTTCGCCCGATGATCCCCTTCAACTGCGCCTACCTCCCGGCTAGAGCTTGATTTCGATGTCCACTCCGGCCGGCAGGTCGAGGCGCATCAGCGCGTCCACCGTCTTGGGCGTGGCGTCCAGGATGTCGATCAGGCGCTTGTGCGTGCGCATCTCGAACTGCTCCCGGATGTCCTTCTCGCCGTTCGGAGCCGTAAGGATGGTGTAGATGCTCTTCTCCGTGGGCAGCGGGACAGGGCCGGCGACGCCGGCCCCCGTCCGCTTCGCCGTGTCGACGATGCGTTCTGCGGACTGGTCGAGCACCTTGTGGTCGAATGCCTTCAAGCGGATGCGGATTTTCTGGGCGGGCAAGTGCGCGCCTCCTTACTCGGCGATGGCGGTGACGACGCCAGCTCCGACGGTGCGGCCGCCCTCGCGGATCGCGAAGCGCAGGCCGTCCTCCATGGCGATGGAGTTGATCAGCTCGATCGACATCTGGATGTTGTCGCCCGGCATGACCATCTCGACGCCTTCCGGCAGCGTCACGACGCCCGTCACGTCCGTCGTGCGGAAGTAGAACTGCGGGCGGTAGCCGTTGAAGAACGGCGTGTGGCGCCCGCCCTCTTCCTTCGAGAGCACGTACACCTCAGCCTTGAACTTCGTGTGCGGCTTCAC
The DNA here is from genome assembly GCA_021792885.1 of Bacillota bacterium. Taxonomy (GTDB): domain Bacteria; phylum Bacillota; class Sulfobacillia; order JAJZYS01; family JAJYTV01; genus JAJYTV01. Next base: position 2,276 of record JAJYTV010000106.1, on the reverse strand, counting down.
CGAACCCGGCTTCGCCAGCACCTGGCCGCGCTCGATCTCCGCCTTGTCCACGCCGCGCAAGAGGCACCCGATGTTGTCTCCCGCAACGCCCTGGTCCAGAAGCTTGCGGAACATCTCCACGCCCGTCACGACGGTCTTCTTCGCCTTCTCCGTCAGACCGACGATCTCGACTTCCTCGCCCACCTTCACCGCGCCGCGCTCCACGCGGCCCGTCGCCACCGTGCCGCGGCCCGTGATCGTGAAGACGTCCTCCACCGGCATCAGGAACGGCTTGTCGGTGTCGCGCACCGGCGTCGGCACGTACGAGTCGACCGCGTCCATCAGACCCCAGATCTTCCCGCACCACTCGCACTCGCGCTTGCCGCAGCCGCACTCCAGCGCCTTCAGCGCCGAGCCGATCACCACCGGCACATCGTCGCCCGGGAACTCGTACGACGAGAGCAGCTCCCGCACCTCGAGCTCCACCAGCTCCAAAAGCTCCGGGTCGTCCACCATGTCCGCCTTGTTCAGGAACACCACGATGTTCGGCACCCCGACCTGACGCGCCAGAAGGATGTGCTCGCGCGTCTGCGGCATCGGCCCGTCCGCCGCCGACACCACCAGGATCGCCCCGTCCATCTGCGCCGCGCCCGTGATCATGTTCTTCACGTAGTCCGCGTGCCCTGGGCAGTCCACGTGCGCGTAGTGCCGCGCGTCCGTCTCGTACTCCACGTGCGCCGTCGCGATCGTGATCCCACGCTCGCGCTCCTCCGGCGCCTTGTCGATCTGGTCGTACGCCGTGAACTCCGCCTTGCCCGACGTCGACAGCACCCGCGTGATCGCCGCCGTCAGCGTCGTCTTGCCGTGGTCCACGTGCCCGATCGTCCCTACGTTCACGTGCGGCTTCGTGCGCTCGTACTTCTTCTTCGCCATCGAAAACAGCCTCCTTACCTAACTTCGGTTCAGGACTTGCCGCCGCTGCGGAGCTTCTGGATCTCCTCGGCGATGTGCCTCGGCACCTGGTCGTAGTGGTCGAACTGCATGGTGTAGGTGCCGCGTCCCTGCGTCTTGGAACGCAGGTCCGTCGCATAGCCGAACATCTCGCCAAGCGGCACGAAGCCGCGGATGGCCTGGGCGTTGCCGCGCGCCTCGAGTCCCTCGATGCGCCCGCGCCGCGCGTTCAGGTCCCCGATCACGTCCCCCATGTAGTCCTCGGGGACGACGACCTCGACCCGCATCACCGGCTCGAGCAGCACCGGGTTCGCCTTGCGCGCACCCTCCTTGAACGCCATGGATCCGGCGATCTTGAAGGCCATCTCGGACGAGTCGACGTCGTGGTACGAGCCGTCGTAGACCTCGATCTTGACGTCTACGACCGGGTAGCCGGCCAGGACGCCGGACTCCATCGCCTCGCGCACACCCGCCTCGATCGCCGGGACGTACTCCCTGGGGACGACGCCGCCCACGATCTTGTTCTCGAAGACGAAGCCCGCGCCCGGTTCCTGCGGCGTGAGCCGCAGCCAGCAGTGGCCGTACTGGCCGTGTCCGCCGGTCTGCCGGACGAACTTGCCCTCGGCCTCCACCGCGCGCTGCAGCGTCTCCTTGTACGCGACCTGCGGCTTGCCGACGTTCGCCGCCACCTTGAACTCCCGCAGCAGGCGGTCGACGATGATCTCCAGGTGCAGTTCGCCCATCCCGGAGATGATCGTCTGCCCGGTCTCGGTGTCGGTGTGCATGCGGAACGTCGGGTCTTCCTCCGCCAGCTTGGCCAGGGAGGCGCCCAACTTGTCCTGGTCGGCCTTCGTCTTCGGCTCGATGGCCTGGGAGATGACCGGCTCAGGGAAGCTCATGGACTCCAGCACGATCGGCGCGTCCTCCGAGCAGAGCGTGTCGCCGGTGGCGGTGTCCTTGAGACCCACGGCGGCGGCGATGTCGCCGGCCGAGACCTCTTCGATCTCCTCCCGGTGGTTCGCGTGCATCTGCAGGATGCGGCCGATGCGCTCGCGCTTGCCCTTCGTCGAGTTGTAGACGTAGGAGCCTGCGCTGAGCTTGCCGGAATAGACCCGGAAGAAGGCGAGTTTGCCCACGTACGGGTCCGTCATGATCTTGAACGCGAGGGCCGAGAACGGCTCCTCCTCCGAGGCCTCCCGGACCGCGCTCTCCTCGCTGTCGGGCAGTTGGCCCTGCACCGGCGGGATGTCGAGCGGCGACGGCAGGTAGTCGACGACGGCGTCGAGCAGGGGCTGCACGCCCTTGTTGCGGTAGCTCGTGCCGCAAATTACCGGGGAGATCTTCGA
>JAJYTV010000105.1 GCA_021792885.1 Bacillota bacterium | reverse complement strand
GTGATCAGCTCCCGGACCGAACGGATGCCTTCAGCATCGAGCTTGTTCGTCGGCTCGTCGAGAAACACGAGTGCGTTTTCGGCGAGGAGCGATCGCGCGAGCGCCAGCCGCTGGCGTTGGCCAGCACTGATGTGCATCGGCCACGCATCCGCCTTGTGGTCAAGGTTGAGCCGCGCAAGCAGTTCGTCGATCCGGCTCCGCGCCGTCGCGCCGTAGAGACCGTAGACCGGAGCCCAGAAGACGAGGTTCTGTCGCACAGTCAGGTTGTTGTCGATGCCCACGTCCGCAGTGGGTGCCACGAGGCTGACCGCCGCCCGGATCTTTCGCGCCTCACGAAGGAGGTCATATCCCAGCACCGTCCCCGTGCCCGCGTCAGGCACCAGCAGCCCGGAGAGGATCTTGATCAGGGTCGTCTTCCCCGCGCCGTTGGGACCGAGCAACCCCAGGATGGCACCGGCTTCGACCTGCAGGCTGACGCCTTCCAGCGCAGTTGTCTGCTGACGACCCGGGTACCGCTTGCCGAGTTCCCGAACATCGATCACTGCCATCTCGTCAGCGTCCCATTCCGCCTGGCCTTCTCGATGCCCCGCCCGTAAAGGTGGAGCCCAAGCGGCACCAGGACGAGGCTCATCGCACCAAGCATCGCGCCGTCCACGGCAAGCGGCGACCACGGCAAGACCTGCTGTAGCGGCAGCACCGCGCCCGAGAGTCGCGCGCCAGGATCCATCAGGCGGCGCAGCGCGTCGAAGGCGTAGGTATGCGGTATGAGACAGGCGACCCACTGCAGGGGCCTCGGCAGCACGGTGACCGGGTAGTAGCTGCCGGCAAGCAGGGTCGCAAGCAGTTGCTGCACCAGGAAGCGGACCGGTTCCGTTCCCCGCTTGATGTTCAAAAGGTAGAACGAACTGGCGCTGATCATCCCGATGCCGAAGGCGGATGCCAGAACCAGCACCGTGAAGCCGATCGCGAGAAGGAGGTGTTGGAAGCGGAACGCGGCACCGAAGAGCAGCATGCCGAACGCGCCCACAATGAAGAGTCGGGGGTAGTCGTCGAGGATGGACTTCGTCATGAAGCCGAGCAGTGGCGTGTAGACGGACATCGGGCTGAGGAGCAGAAGATCCATCGTCCCGTTGAAGTAGCTGCGGGCAATGCGGGTGTAGGGATCAGACAGGTTGGTGAAGAGGAACGTGTTCAGCGCAACCGCGACGACGATGAAGGACATGTAATTGGTTCCATAGGCAGCGCCCATCAGATGAGCGGCCTTGCCCTTCACCATCTGGCCCATCAGGAAGAAAAGGAGGGTGGTCACAAAGATATTGATCAGCCACATCAACTGGTTGACGCGGTAGGACTGCCAGATGCGGTACTCGCGCACTGCGAAGGCCCAGAGCGTCGCAACCTCCCGTAGCAGGGAGCGCAGCGGCGCCCTCTCTTCGCCGCTCGTCGTCGGCATGGCCATCACGCGCTTGCCTCCCTGCCGGAGATCCTGCCGGCGAGCACATCGGCAAGCCGTGGTGCCCGCTCAGCCACCTGGATCACATCGCTCCCACCGGACAGCACCCAGTTCAGAGCGGCCTGCAGTGCGTCCGGTCGCTCCACGACGGTGAGGCGCCATTGGGTAAGGCCGAGCGGCCCAGGCCTCTGCGTGCGTTCGACGCGCCGCACGAGGGATGGAGGCACCTTCGGCGGCTCCTGCCCGCCCTGAGTGATGAGCTCTACCACCCTGAGCCCCGCCAGATCCGCCACCAGCTCCATCGGGGTTCCTACACGCAGGAGGTGCCCGCCCTCCAGGATGGCGGCGCGATCAAGGATCCCCTCCAAGGCATCGGCCTGGTGATCCACGACGATGACGGTCTGGCCACGATCTGGCAGCGTCTGCCGGACGAGGCGCAGCACCTGGTCGCGGTGCTCGGGGTCGAGGCCCACTGTGGGCTCGTCGAGGAGCACCACCGGCGTGCGCAAGAGCAGTGCGCGCGCCAGGATCACGCGCTGCCGCATGCCGTTCGAGAGTTCCGAAACTGCCTTGCGCCGGTGCTCGAACAGTTCCACGTCGCGCAGAGCCTCTTCGGCCCGCTGCCGCGCAAGCGCCGTGGGCATGCCGCAAAGCAGCCCGAAGAACCGCACGTTCTCCTCTGCCGTGAGCGCCCACTCAAGTCCCATCCAGCCGGTCGTCGAGACGTACGAGACCCGCCTGCGAATGGCCTGCGGGCTCTGAAGATCCACTCCCGCTACCTCTCCCGTCCCCTCGGAGGGACGCAAGAGACCAGCGACGATCTTGATCAGCGTGGTCTTGCCGGATCCGTTCGGCCCCAAAAGGCCGAACACCTCACCGGCGTCGATGCTGAGGCTGACGCCCTCGAGCGCCCGAACCGGCTCCCCGGGTGCAGCGGTGAGGCGCACGGCGCGGGCGAGATTGCGCATCCACAGCGCGGGACCTTGGGTGACAAGCTTCGTGCCCCGCAGAGAAAGCTCCGCGCCGGGGAAGGTCTTCCCGATGCCCGACAGCCGGATGATGGGCACTTGGCTGGTCATCGCGGTGTCTACCAGCGGGCCACGAGTTCGGCCAGGTCCTCCGCGCAACGGGCTTGGAACGGCCGATCGCGCACAATCGCCCTGAGGTCGGAGATGACCTGCGCCACATCCCACATCGTCCAGAACCGCTCGTCCGTGGGACCGGACTCCAGATACCCCGCCAGCACCGCCTCCCTGTCTGCGGGATCGCCCCACTGCCAAAGATCGAAGACCGGGTGGCCGATGTAGGCATCGCCGAAGTCGATGAGGCCAGTGAAATGCCCTGTTGACCGGTCGACGAAGGTATGCGTGGGACCCGGGTTCGTGTGCAGCGCTACGGGGAGCGCTTCACTGGGCACGCGCGCGACGACCTTCTGCGACAGTTCTTCGGCTGTCACGGAGATTGGCCATGCCTTGCCCTTCTCCTCGATCCGCTGCGCGAAGTCGAGGATGTCCTCCGCCACCGAGATCCGGAGGTCTTCCGGCGTATACTCTTCAGGGAAGAGGCCGCTCTCGCGGAGCGGAGCCTGCTGGACCGTATGCACCCGCCGGATCACTCGTCCGAGCGCCTTCAAGGTGTCCCTGCGCGCGACATCGGGGATTGGCGTACGGATGGCGGCATCTCCCGGCAAGCGGGTCATGCAGGTATACTCCACACTGCCCTCCCGACCATAGCCAAGCACACGGGGTACAGGCAGTGTCGGATCGTCCTGAGCGATCTGTCGGAGAAAGCGCACTTCCTTCTCAAGACTCGTCCAGGACCGGAGTTGCGGGGGACGCTGGACCTTCAGGACCAGCCCCTCATCAACGTAGTACGTGCGCGCCTCTCCGCCGGATTCGTCAACCCGGGTCATCTCCCGGGCATCCGGCGCATGCCGGCGGACCAAACGCAGCACAAGTTCTGTCTCAAGCACGGGGTCCGGAGCTCCACGCTGGTAATACTCCCGTGTGATCACAGGATCCACCCCCAAAGGCGCATTTGTAACGGCGGTTACAATGATAGCGTGCACTATTACTCTGGGCAAGGACAGCAGATGCCGCCAGAGGTGCCCGTTCTGCCCAGCATCAAGGAGGATCCGTGTTGCGCAAGTGGGTGTTGCTTCACTACCAGATGCCCGCCACACCTAGCGCGAGTCGGGTGCATGTCTGGCGCAAACTCAAGAGTCTCGGAGCCCAGCTGCTTCACGACTCGGTATGGGCCTTGCCCGCCATGCCTTGGACAGTCGAGCAGTTCCAGTGGCTGGCGGGCGAGATTGGCGAGTCGAAGGGTAACGCGATGGTATGGCTGGCTGACCCCGCCACATCCAGTCAGGGGACGGATCTTGTCCATCTCTTTTGCACAGCCAGCGAAGAGGAGTATCGTCCGCTCTGGGAAGACCTCCAGAAGCCATCACCGGACCTAGAAAGCATCGCACGCCGGTACCAACAGGTCCGACGTCGCGACTACTTCGAGAGTTCGCTGGGGCAGCAAGTTTACGATGTACTTCGCATCCGGCGAGGGGAGTGATCATGATGCACTGGGTGACCCGCGAACACATCGGCGTGGATCGGATGGCAACGGCTTGGCTGATCACCAGGTTCATCGATACGAGTCCGGAGTTCGCCTTCGTTCGCGAAGGGTCACCGGTTCCATCGTCGGACGAGGGCGTGGCCTTCGATATTCCGGGGGCTCACCTATCGCACCGGCGGGGACACTGCACCTTCCATACAGCGTTAGCGGAGTATCAGCTGCAGGATCCTGTACTGGGTCGGCTTGCCCGCATCATCGATGAGGCCGATATCGTCCAGGAAGCACCGTTGGAACCGCTTGCCCCTGGCCTGGACGTCGTTTGTCGAGGACTTCGCTTGATCAGTGCGGATGACCATGAAGCCATCACCCAAAGCGCTTCGATCTTCGACGGTCTTTATGCCTACCTGAAGCAGGAAGTAGTCCAGCGCTAGGAGCAGTCCTGGACATGTGCCGCTGCAGGGGGGCCCTTGCGCCGTGGGCTCTTCGTGCTGGTGGGCTCCGTTTCAAGCGTCCATGGGTCACGCTGTTCTCTGGCTGCTTACCGGTGCCGTTCTGGGGCCCGCTCTCCAGTTCCTCGCCTGCACAGCCTCTCAGCACGGCACATCTTCTGACTTCGGGGGGACACGTATCGGGGACCCTTTGCCGCGTTGGCGTAACCCTCGGGTAGAACAAGAGACCCGCAACCCTTGCGGGAAGCGGGTTCAAGAGTGGCGCGCCCGGCAGGATTCGAACCTGCGACCTCCTGATTCGTATCCATGCCTTCGCCTTACTGCCGTGTTCTGGGCTGTCCTAGAAATGGCTTTGTCATGCCCTGACCAATCCGGTTTCTTCCTGTATCCCGTCGCTTGGCAGGCCCCCGTGGCACTTGCTCGCCAACATCATACCAGGTTGTGCTTGAGTGGGACGAGGAAGGCAAAACGGGGCTCTGGTTTTCACGTTCTTGGAGTTTCGCCGGTTTCGTGGACAGCTGATCAGCACGGCTACGAAGCGCGGGGTTGGTCTCGCATAACGGCTTCAAGCCACCTCCGTTCGAACTGGTTTGGGGAGAGCATGTCGAGGGACGAGTGGGCACGTGTGGGGTTGTAGAACCCCTCGATGTACTCGAAGATCTCCGCGCGCAGGGAGCTTCTGGTGGGCCAGGTCTGACGGTCGAGAAGTTCGGTCTGCAGAGAGGCCCAGAAGCTCTCCATGAGCGCGTTGTCGTAGGCGTCGCCGACCGAACCCATGGAGCCGACGAGGCCCGTGGCCTTGAGGCGCTGACCGTAGGCCATGGCGGTGTACTGCGCGCCGTGGTCGGAATGGTGGATGGTACGCCCCAGCACGGGGCGGCGGCTGCGGACGGCCATATTCAGGGCCTCGAGCACGATCTGCATGTGCAGGTGCTCGGACATTGACCAGCCGATCACCTTGCGCGAGAAGACATCCAGGACCGCCGCGGCATAGAGCCATCCCTCGCCCGTGGGGTGCTGGGTGATGTCCGCGACCCAGAGGAGATTGGGGGCATCGGCGGTGAACTGGCGTTGCACGAGATCCGGTGCGAGCGGATCGTGGGGGTTGCGCCTCGTGGAGCCCTGCGGCCGGCGCCGGCTGACGCCATGGATGCCCGCTTGCCGCATCAGGCGCCAGACGCGCTTTGTGGAGCAGCGTACACCGCGATCGCGCCGCAGGACGGCGTGCACACGGGGAACACCGTAGGTTTCGCGGCTCGCCTGATGGATCTCGACGATCTGCGCGAGCAGTGCCTCGTCCTCGATCTGGCGTCGACTGGGCTCCCGCTTGGACCAGGCGTAGTACGCGCTGCGGGAGATCTTGAGAACCCGGCAGAGGATGCACACGCTGTGCACTGCCTTCTCCTCCTCAACGAACCGGTAGATCTCTACCGCGCTCGGCTCTGCTCCTTGGCGAAGAAGGCGGCCGCTTTTTTTAGGATCTCACGCTCCTCTGCGAGCACCCGCACCTCCTTGCGCAGGCGGCGCAGTTCCTCCTGCTCTGACTCACTGAGCGTCTGTCCCTTGTCCTGCAACTCTGCCCGGTGCAGCCACAGCCGCAGCGACTCCTGCGACATGCCGAGCTCCCTTGCGACGGCGGTGATTGTCCTGCCGTGTTCGCGTACCAGTCGCACTGCTTCCGTGCGAAACTCCGGCGCGTATGGCGGCTTTGACTTCGGCATCCTGGACGTCCTCCTCTCGATCTCCCAGACTCACGCCCGTTGGGTTCCCACTCCGGAGGGAGGGGGGCAACCTTCGGTTTCCCCCCGACCCCTTCCGTCCGGATGTGTATCAACACATCACATCCGAACCCGGACCACCCTCTCCCCAGCGTTGCCTGGTTTCCCAAGTTTCAGACTGTCCACCTTACCGGAGAAGGCTCATTCTTGCTTGTCCGCAGGGGGTTGGGGCGGTGGCTCAAGGCCGAGCTTCTGCCGCAAGTGGGCGATCTGGTGCTGCTCAAGGTCGGTGATGCCCAGGCGTTGCCATCTGGCGGTGGCGCGAGTCAGCGCGCCGAAGGCGAGCTTCAAGGCACTGTGCTCGTCGAAGATTCGGGGGATCGTCTTGGTGCGCCGACGCTCCTCTTCGAAGCTGCGCTCGATGAGGTTAGTGGTACGCACGAACTTGCGATGGGCTGC
>JAJYTV010000104.1 GCA_021792885.1 Bacillota bacterium | reverse complement strand
CCGGACGCCGCGTGCGACGAGCGCGAGGGGGGTCAGCGGGGTCTCCATCTCCTCACCTTCCGTCAACCTGCCTACCCCCACAGCAGTATGAACATGGGGTCGGCCAGGTGCCGCGAACCCGCGGCCGGAGCGCCCGCTGGATCATAGCGTAGGCAAAAGGAGTGGTCGGGGTGAGGAGCGGGGATGGGACGGTCGTCCCGCTGCGGCGCGAAGAGCTCGCCCGCGTCGCGGAGATCGAAGCGCAGGTGTTTCCGGAACCCTTGGACCTCGCCGCCCTCTCGGCGCTCTGGGACATTCCGGGCGTGCACTACCTCGCGATCCGCGAGGACGGGGAACTCGCGGCCTACTTCGGGTTCGACGTGCACGGGCCGATCGCGCACGTGATCAGCAACGCGACCGACCCGCGCTTTCGGCGCCGCGGCTACGGCGCGCGCATCCTGCAGGAGGCGGAGCCGATCGCGCGGCGGATGGGCGCCCGCTGGTTCCTCGGCGAGGTGCGGGCTTCAAACGAGCCCCAGCGCCGGGTGCTCTCCCGCATCGGCTGGGGGGAGATCGGCCGCTGTCCGCACTTCTTCGGCAACGGGGAGGACGCATACGTCGTCTTCCGACTGTTCGCAGAGGGGACGATCCCGTGAGGCTGCGCGGGGCGTCGCTCCCAGACCTCCTGGATCTCCGCGCGGCAGAGCCCTTCGGCGACTGGACGGCGGTGCGCGTTTTTGGCCTCAGCACCGACTCGCGCCGCGTGCACCCGGGCGATCTCTTCTTCGGCCTCCCCGGCGGCTCGCGCGAAGGGGCCCGCTACGCCCTGGACGCCCTGCGCAGGGGAGCGGCGGCGTTCGTCCTGCCGCTCGGCGCAGCCGTGCCGCCGCGGTCTTGCGGCATCCGCCACCCGGACCCCTTCCAGGCGCTCGCATGTGCGGCGCGGCGCTTCTACCAAGACCCCGGCGCACAGCTCGAGGTCGTGGGAGTCACCGGCACGAACGGCAAGACGACGACGGCGCTCCTCACAGAGCGCCTTCTCTCGGCGGGCGGCAAGCCCCAGAGCCTGTGGTCGACGACGCTCGTCCGCCTGCCGTCGGCCGCCTTCCGGCCCCAGTGGACGACGCCCCCGGCACACGAGCTGCAGCGCTTTCTGCGCGCCGCGGCGGACCAGGGCACCCAGGGCGTCGTGATGGAGGTCTCCTCGCACGGAGTCGTGCAGCAGCGCATCGCCGGTGTCCACTTTGCCGTCGGCATCGCGACGAACTTCTCGCCGGATCACCTCGACTTCCACGGCACGGTCGAGGCGTACTTCGACGCGAAGCGCGCCTTCATCCAAGGTCTAGGCGCCGGTGCCGCGGCGATCCTGAACGCGGACGACCCGCGCGTGCTGGCGATGGGGGAGGGGGCCGAGGCCGAGGTGTTCACGTACGGCGAAGCGCCGTCTGCGGACGTGCGGCTCTCTGCGGTGCGCCCGGGGGATGGCGTGCTCGAGGGCGCCCTCTCCCTGCGGGGCGGGCGGCTCGGGCCGGAGGGCGACTATCCCTTCCGCCTGCCCATGGCGGGGAGGCACAACGCCTACAACGCGGCCGCCGCCTTTGCCGCCGCGGTGCGGCTCGGCGTGCCGGCGGCGCTCGCGGCGCAAGAGATCAAGACGTTCGAGCCGCCGCCGCGGCGGCTCGAACGCGAGGCGGTCGGGCCGTACGTCATCTACAACGACGTCGCGATGAACGAGGCGAGCTACGACGCGGTGCTCGGCACCCTCGCCGAGGATGTGCCGGGAGGGCTCGTGGTGGTGCACGCGCTGCGGGGAAACCGCGGGACCTTGGTGAACGCGCGGATCGCCGAGATCTTCGCGAGGTGGGACCGCCGCCTGCGCTTTGCGCCCCTCATCGTGAGCGAGAGCCGCTCCGACCTCGGGGAGGACGACGTCGACCGCGCGGTGCGTCCGGCGGAGCGCGACGCCTTCGTCGCGGCAGCGGCGCGCGGCGGTCTCCGGATCTCCCTGCACGTCGAACTCGATGCGGCGATCGAGGAGGCGGCCCTGCGCCTCTCCCCAGGCGGGACGCTTCTCCTGCTCGGCACGTTCGGCATGGACCGCGGCCCGGCGAAGGCGAAGGCGGTCCTGCGCCGGCGCCTGGGGCTTGCAGCGAAGGAGGAGCGGGACTACCTTGTGCCGGAGGACGACGCCTTCTAGGAGCAGCTCTCGTCGCCGTCGACGCAGGGCTCCCCCTCCGACTCGGCCTGGAAGGTGCAGTGCTCGATGCCGAACTCGCGGTGCAGCATCGCGGTCGCTCGCTCCACGACGCCCTGCACCGCCGCAAGCGGCGCGTTCCCGAGCACGAGGTGGGCAGAGAGCGCGACCTGCCCGCTGCCGAGGCTCCAGACGTGCAGGTGGTGGCAGGAGCGGATGTCGGGATCGGCGCAGAGCGCCTGGACAAGGTCCACCTGGTCGATGCCGTCGGGCGCCCCTTCCATCAGGATTGCGACGGTCTCGCGCAGGATCGACCAGGCGCCGCGCAGGATGAGCAGGGAGACGAGGATGCTGACGATCGGGTCGACGATCCGCCAGCCGGTGAAGTAGATCACGAGCCCTCCGAGCAGCACCGCTCCGGAGGCTGCGGCGTCCGACATCACGTGCAGCCAGGCGCTGCGCACGTTGAGGTTCTCGTGCTGGTGGCCTCCCTCGAGGCGCAGCCCGACGTAGAGGTTGCCGACGAGCCCGACGGCGGCCGCGGCGAACATCACGCCGCCCGCGACCGGGACGGGGTGCATGAGGCGCGAGAGCGCCTCGACCAGGATCGCGCCGGAGACGACGAGCAGCGTCGCCGCGTTGAAGAGGGCGGCGAGGATGCCGGCGCGGTGGAAGCCGTAGCTCATGCGGCCGGTGGGCGGGCGGTGCGCGATGCGGGCCGAGAAGCGCGCCGCGCCGAGGGCGAGCACGTCCGTCAGCATGTGTCCGGCGTCGCTCAAGAGAGCGAGGCTGTGGGCGAAGTAGCCGCCGGTCAGTTCGACGAGCAGGATGATCAGGGTGAGGAAGAAGGCAGTGCCGAGGAAGCGCTCGCCCGCGGACGTGTCATGCGCGCCCGCGTGGGCGTGCTGGTGGCCCATCTTCTTCCCCCTTCCCAGGATGGCAGTTGCCCGGCCTTGTCGGCGAGCCCATTCTAGCCTTCAGCTTTGGCGCGAGTCCAGTCGCCGGGTGGACACCGCGAGGCTCGCCAGGATATGCTATGTAGGGTCGGGGGCCAGTCCCCGCTTTTTTGCGTATGCGCGGTGGAGGGAACAGATTGTCGGAAGGCATCGGGAACGTTCTGCCGGTTGACCTCTCGCAGGAGATGCGGCGCAGCTACATCGACTATGCGATGAGCGTCATCGTCGCACGTGCGCTGCCGGATGCGAGAGATGGACTCAAGCCGGTGCACCGGCGCGTGCTCTTTGCGATGCACGAGGCCGGCAACACGCCGGACAAGCCGTACAAGAAGTCGGCGCGCGTCGTGGGCGACGTGCTCGGACGCTACCACCCGCATGGCGACATGGCGGTCTACGACGCCATGGTTCGCCTCGCGCAGGACTTCTCCATGCGCATGCTGCTCGTCGACGGACACGGCAACTTCGGCTCGGTCGACGGCGACCCGCCGGCCGCCTCCCGTTACACAGAGGTCCGCCTGACCCGCATCGCCCAGGAGCTCCTGCGCGATCTCGACAAGGAGACCGTCAACTTCCGTCCCAACTTCTCCGAGGAGTTCGAGGAGCCGGTCGTGCTGCCGGCCCGCTTCCCGAACCTGCTCGTCAACGGCTCTTCGGGCATCGCCGTCGGCATGGCGACGAACATCCCGCCGCACAACCTCGGCGAGACGATCGACGCCGTCATCCACCTGATCGAGCACCCCGACGCGACGAACCGCGACCTCATGGAGCACGTCAAGGGACCGGACTTCCCGACAGGCGCCCTCATCCTCGGCCACCAGGGGATCCGGGAGACGTACGAGACCGGGCGCGGCACGATCATCCAGCGCGCCGTCGCCGAGATCGAGGTGCACCAGGGCAAGTCGCGCATCGTCGTCACCGAGCTTCCCTACCAGGTGAACAAGGCGCGGCTGATCGAGCGCATCGCGGAGCTCGTCCGCGACAAGAAGATCGATGGCATCACCGACCTGCGCGACGAGTCGGACCGCACCGGCATGCGCATCTCCATCGAGGTGCGGCGCGACCAGAACCCCAAGGTGCTGCTGAACCAGCTCTACAAGCACACGGCCTTGCAGCAGAGCTTCGGCGCCATCATGCTGGCGCTCGTCGACGACCAGCCGCGGCTCTTGCGCCTGCGCGACTTCCTCGAGGTCTACCTGCGCCACCAGCGCGAGGTCGTGACGCGGCGCTCCCGCTACGAGCTCAGCAAGGCCGAGGAGCGGGCCCACATCCTCGAGGGCTTGCGCATCGCGCTCGACCACCTCGACGAGGTGATCAGCCTGATCCGCGCCTCGGCAGACGCCGAGACGGCGCGCAGCGGCCTCATGCAGCAGTTCGGCCTCTCCGAGCGCCAGGCCCAGGCGATCCTCGACCTGCGCCTGCAGCGCCTCACCCAGCTCGAGCGGACGAAGATCGACGAGGAGTACGAGGAGCTGCAGAAGACGATCTCCTACCTGCGCGCCCTGCTCTCCTCCGAGGAGATGCTGCTCGGGGTGATCAAGCAGGAGCTCGCGGAGATCCGCCGCAAGTTCCAAGACGAGCGGCGCACCCGCATCGTCCAGGACAGCGCGGAGCTCGACGACGAGGACCTGATCGCCGACGAGCCCTGCGTCGTCACGCTGACCCACCAGGGGTACGTGAAGCGCCAGCCGGTCGACGTCTACCGCGCGCAGCGGCGCGGCGGGCGGGGCATCACCGGTACCGGCACGAAGGCGGAGGACTTCGTCGAGAAGCTCTTCGCCACGCGCACGCACCACTGGGTGCTCTTCTTCACCGACCGCGGGCGCGTCTACCGCATCAAGGTGCACGAAGTGCCCGAGGCCGGGCGCACCGCCCGCGGCACGGCCGCGGTGAACCTCGTCAACCTGATGAGCGACGAGCAGATCACCGCCACGATCACGCTCTCGGGCGAGCAGGACGAAGGCTACCTCTTCATGGCGACGCGCCTCGGCGTCGTGAAGAAGACGCCGATCTCCGAGTACCTCTCGATCCGGTCCTCGGGGCTGATCGCGCTCTCGCTCGACGACGGCGACTCCCTGATCGGCGTGCACCACACGACGGGCATCGAGGAGATCATCCTCGCGACGCGCAGCGGCATGGCGATCCGCTTCCACGAGGAGGATGTGCGCTCGATGGGGCGGGGCGCGCGCGGCGTGCGCGGCATCCGCCTCGAGCAGAGCAACTACGTGATCGGCCTTGCGGTCGCGAGCGAGAAATCCGACCTCGTGGTCGTCACGAACCGCGGCATGGGCAAGCGGACCTCCTTCGGGCAGTTCCGCGCGATCGGGCGCGGCGGCAAGGGCGTCCACGCGATCAGCCTGACGAGCCGCAACGGCTACGTCGCCTCGGTGCGGGCGGTCGAGCCGGAGGACGACCTGATGCTGATCTCCGCCCAGGGCGTGATCATCCGCATGAAGGCCGCCGACGTGCCGCGCTACGGACGCGCCTCGCAGGGCGTGCAGATGATGCGGCTCGGCCCGGACGACGAACTCGTGTCGATGGCGCGCATCTCCGCCGCCGACGAGGCGTTGCTCGACGACGCGGAAGGGGAGCCCGAGGAGTAGGGAAGGAACCGAGAAGGGCCCGAAGCCAACGGCTTCGGGCCCTTCCGTGTCCGTGCTGCTAGCGGCTGCGGGGCGTCTCGGTCGATTCCGGCTCCCCGTATCGGAACGGGGGGGTTCCTTCCGGAGCGGTTCCGAAGTTGCGTCCGGCCGCTCCCCAGTCCGCGCCGCCGGCCGTGCGGGTGGCTCCCGCCGTGCCGTAGTTCTTCGGCGCCTGGGCGTAGCGGTTGCCGCTTAGGGCCCCGCGGCCCGTATCAGCAGCTCCGACGAATCCGGTCGCGCCGTACGCGGCACCGATCTGCGACGTCTCCACGTTGCCTGCGGTGCTCGCGACGGGAAGGTGCGTCGAGCGCAGCCATTCCTCCGGCGAATCCTGGGGTTTGAGGCTGGGGTACCAGCCATGCTGCTCCGCGATCTTGTACAGCTCGTAGGACATCTCCAACTGGTGGCGGGAGACGTCGGCCAGCGTTCGGCGCAGCGTCGTCTGCGAGCACTCCGTCGCCACCGTGATGGTGCTCACCGCCAGAGCCTTGCAGGCGATCAGGCAGTCCATCACCATGGTGCGGTCGTGGATGCGGCCAGACGGCTGAGGCCGCACCGTCTGACGGTTCGGCTTCTGGCCGCCGCCAATCGTGCCACGCCCACCGTACGCGGAACCGATGTCGCCGGCGTGCGATCCACCACCCTGGGCGAAGCCGAGGAGCTCCGAGTAGGTGCGCTCGAAGGACCTGAGGTGCGCGGAGAAGATGGACTGCAGTTCGCGGTCGTCCGTCTCGTCGACGTAGTACGCGAGCTTGTCGACCATCGTCGCCGTTCCCATCAGGATCTCGTGCAGCCCCATCGCCTCAGACACGGACAGCTTCGTACTGACCAATCGGGCAGCCCCCTTTTGCCCGCCTCATGGCGGGCGCCTCTAGGGTTCGCCACTTGGCCT
>JAJYTV010000103.1 GCA_021792885.1 Bacillota bacterium | reverse complement strand
GCCGCCCAGGCGGCGGCGCAGGCGATCGCGCAGGGAGGGCAGACGGCCTATCCGATCCTCCTCAGCCAAGGCACCTGGGGCGTGCTCGTAGGCGCCGTCGCGACCGCCGCGGCGGCGCAGCCGATCCTCCAGGCGCTCCTAGCCCAGTACCCCACGGCGCAGGCGTACACCCCGACCGGCACCGAACTCGAGATCCAGCTGCCGACCGCGGCCGTCGCGTTCGTGGTGCAGAGCGCCCAGGGATTCACGGCGCAGGGAGACCAGGGCGTCCTGTCGATCCAGGGCCAGGCGTACCGCGGCAGCCTGGGCTTCACCCTGCAGGGGACGGCGCTTGAGGTGGTGAACACGCTCCCGCTTGAGCAGTACCTCTACGGCGTCGTGCCGTCGGAGATGCCGGCGAGCTGGTCGCCGGCGGCGCTCGAGGCGCAGGCGGTGGCAAGCCGCACCTACGCCCTCTACCAGATCCAGCATGCGAGCCCGTCGAGCCTGTTCGACGTCTACGGCAACACCTACAGCCAGGCGTACGGCGGCTATTCCGCCGAGCAGCCCTCGTCGAACGCCGCCGTCGACGCGACTGCGAACGTCGTCATGACCTACCAGGGGCAGCCGATCGACGCCGTCTTCTCCGCAGACTCGGGCGGGGCGACCGAGAACTCCGAGAACGTCTGGGGGACCTACGTCCCCTACCTGCGCGGCGTCGACGAACTGGCGGGCTACCAGCCGACCACCTGGGTGATCTCCTACACGGCGAGCCAGATCGCGAACCTCGTCGAGGCCTGGAGCGGGCAGAACATCGGCACCCTCGAACAGATGGTGCTGCAGGGGACGAGCCAGACGTTCTCCGGCCGCCCGCTCGACGTTCAGTTCAGCGGCAGCGCAGGGCAGTACACCGTCTGGCGCGACAACATCCGCGGTCTCTTGCGCTTGCCGTCGACCCTCTTCACGGTGACGACGGACAGCCAGGTCTACGTGGAGGGGGCGAGCGGCACGACGACCTTGCCGAGCCTCTACGGCGCGACCGCCGAGACCGCCGCAGGCACAGGCGCGCTGTCCTCGCCGGCGCAGGCGGAGGGCGCCGACGGCGCGAGCGCGTCGTATCCCCTCTCTGCGACCAGCTACACGCTGAACGGCAAGGGCAACGGCCACGGCGTCGGCATGAGCCAGGACGGGGCGCAGTACATGGCGGAGCAGGGATACGCCTACCAGGCGATCCTCAGCCACTACTACACTGGCGTGGCGTTCTCTCCGGACAACTGAGGCACGGCGCTGCGCAGACCCTGCACCACGCGCCCAAGCCAGGTGTCGATGGTGTTGCGGGCGACCGCAGCCCGCAGAGCCGTCATGCGCCGCGTGCGCTCCTCCTCCGAGGCGAAGAGCGCTCGCGCGAGACCCTCCGCGATGCGCTCCGGACTGAGCGGCGAAAGCGGGAAGGCGTCGCGCAGCTCCTGGTAGGCGCCGGCCGTCTCGCTCAGGCAGAGCGCCCCGCCGTTGTCCACGCGGGCAGCCACATATTCCTTCGCGACAAGGTTCAGCCCGTCGTAGAGCGAGGACACGACGGCGATGTCGGCGATGCGGTAGAGCGCGACGAGCTGGTCGAGACGCAGGTTGCGCTCGATCAGGCGCACGGGCCGCCACCCAGGCTTGCCGTAGCGCCGGTTGATGTCCTGCGCGCGGCGCCGTACGGCCGCCGCGAGCCGCCGATAGTCCGGGATCTCGCGGCGCGACGGCACGCCGATCTGCAGGAACTGCACCTTGCCTTGCAGCGAGGGGTAGCGCGCGAGCATCCGGGCGAAGCCGTCCAGGCGGGCCGGGATGCCCTTCGTGTAGTCGAGGCGGTCCACCCCGAGCAGGAGGGCGGAATCCTCGAGGCCGAGGTGCGCGCGGAACTTCTCGATACGCTCCTTTGTCACCGCGGCGCGGGCGATCTCCTCGACCCGCGCCGCGTCGATCGAGATCGGCACCGCGGCGAGGCTTGTCATCCGGCCCTGGTACAGGAGGCGGATGCCGTCTGCCTCGCGCAGGACGCGCGCGCCGAGTTCCTTGCGGGCGGCGGACGCGAACGCGTCGACCGAATCCTCCGTCTGGAAGCCGAGCCAGTCCGCCTCCAGCAGGCCCTGCAGGAGCAGGCGGCGTTCAGGCAAGAGGCGCAGCACGACGGTCGGGGGCCAGGGGATATGCCAGAAGTGGGCGATCGGACCGGAGTAGCCGAGGCCGCGCAGGTAGCCCGGGACCATCGCGAGCTGGTAGTCGTGCAGGAAGACGATGTCCTCCGGCCGTGCGACCTCAGCGATGCGCTCCGCGAACAGCCGGTTTACCTGGCGGTAGGCGATCCAGTCGCTCGGGCGGAAGTGCGCGCGCTCGACGAGGTTGTGACAGAGGGGCCAGAGCCCGGAGTTCGCGTAGCCGGAGTAGTAGGCGCGGTAGACCTCCGGGTGGATGCCGAGCACCTCCACCTGGTAGCGCGGCTCCTCCGGCGGCACGGAGAGTTCCTGCGCGCTACCGGGCTGCGCCGCGACCCAGACCCCGCCGAAGCGCTGCATCAAGGGGTCCAGGGCCGCCGTCAGCCCTCCTGCAGGGCGCTCCCAACGGGGTTCGCCGTGCAATCCGGCCGCCTGCCGGTACGGTGCGCGGTTCGCGGCGACGATCAGGCGCGCGCCGGGGAACAGTCCACGCATCAGGTTCTCTGCGCTCGCACCCGTGCTCGAGGCTCGTGCGGCCAATGGACAGCCCTCCTTCACCGTAGCGTAGAAAAGGGGCCGCCCTGGGATGCTCCAGAGCGGCTCCGCCCGCAGATTGCTCGGGTTACGCAGAAGATGCCGGGCACCCTCCACTTCTCTGGCTTACGGGGTTAGCTGTCGGGCTCGGGTCGAAGCAAGACCCGGCTCGCGTGGCGAGCTTCGCCCCAGGGCGGTTCTGGTTCCCCCGTTCCCGCAGGATTCAGCCGATGAGAGCGATTCCCGATACGATTATGCTACCAAACACCTTACGCTAGGTCAAAGTTGCTTGTCTTCCAGGAGCGGCCGCCCGCCGTGCGCAGCGGGAGGCGCGACGCGGTCATGCAGGCCCGGCAGGGTCTCGCCGCGGACGAGCTCAGCGACCGCGGCGGCAAAACCGGCGTGCGGGAAGAGCTGCGGAAAGTTGCCGCGCTGCTCGCCCTCCTGTGGATCCACGTGTTCGCCGAAGAGCAGAAGCGGCGTCGCGGAAGCGACGAGGCGCTCGAGGGTGCGCGTGGCCCGCGGGATGTCCCCGCTGCGCAGGTAGGTGCGTGCGAGCCACGTGCTGCCCAGCGTGAAGGGGTGGCGCGCGGCGCCCATCTCGTCCTGGCGGTAACGGTAGACGAGCCCGTCTTCGACGAGTTCCCGCTCGATCGCCTCGAGCGTCCGCGTCCAGCGCGGGTCCTGCGGTTCGACGAAGCCGTAGAGGGGGAGGCAGAGCAGCGCGGCGTCGACGTCCGGCAGCCCGATGCCCTGCACGAAGCGGCCGAGCTGCGGGTCGTAGCACTGCGCGTGGATCTCGGCCGCCACCTCCTCGGCGACCAGCTCCCAGCGGCGAGCGGCATCCTCCCGGCCGACAAGGTGCCCAAGGCGCATGCCGGTCCGGATGGCGACCCAGCAAAGGACGAGCGAGTGCGTGTAGCGCTGCGGCGTGCCGCGGAACTCCCAAAGGCTCGAGTCGGGCCGGCGCCAGTTCTCGCACGACCAGGTCACGAGCCGCTCGATCGCCCACCACTTCTCGCGCACGAAGTTCGCGTCGCCGCTGTCGCGGACATACCGCCAGATGGCCCAGAGGAGGTCGCCCTCCACGTCGAGCTGCAGTTGGGCGGATGCAGCGTTGCCCACACGCACGGGGCGGCTCCCGCGGTGTCCCGAGAGCCACGGCAGCTCCCGCTCGCCAAGGCTGAAGGTGCCGTCGATGCGCAGGAAGGGAGAGAGGAAGGGCTTGCCGGCCATCTGCACGGCGCCGAGCAGAAATTCGATCAGCCGGCGCGTCGCGGCGATGTCGCCGACGAGCAGGAACGCCTCGGCCGCGTAGGAGGCGTCGCGCACCCAGACGAAGCGGTAATCCCAGTTGCGCGAGCCGCCCACCTGCTCGGGCAGGCTCGTGCTCGGCGCGGCCAGCACCGCGCCGCTCGCGCGCGACGTGAGGCCGCGCATCGTCAGCACGGAGCGCTCGAACGCGGCGCCGAGCGGGCCCGGCACGGTCGGAAGCGGGGCGCTGCGCCAGAAGTGCAGCGCGTCGCGCAGCGTCTCCGCCGGGTCGTCGTCGAGTTCCTGGAGCTCTTGGCGCTCCTTCTCGAGGTCGAGGGTGTGCCGCAGCACCAGTTCGTACTCGCCGGGCGGCACCAGCCAGTGCTCGCGGTCGATCAGCGCCGCGCGCGCCCCGCGCAGGAAGAGCAGGATCGCTTCCTTGCTCTGGGGATCGCGGTAGACGGCGCCGTCCGCGCGCGCCTCCTGGCTCGCGAGCGACTGCCCGTAGCGGAAGCGGGGGCGGCACTCCACGATCAGCGGTACCTCGCTGCGCACGAAGCGGCGCAGCGCCGCGCGGCCGATCACGAGGTAGTCCGTGATCGTCGCGGTGCCGCCGGGCGTCCTGAGGCGCGTCTCGAGGACGTTCGTGCCCGGGAGGTAGGACTGGTCGGAGCGGAAGGCCGTCTCCGGCCGCAGCGCGAAGTGGCCTCCGAGCTCGCCGTCGAGGATGCGGCTGAAGACGGCGTCGGAGTCGAAGTGCGGCAAGGGCAGCCAGTCGATCGACCCCTGCGGCGAGACGAGCGCCGCGGTCTGCCCGTTGGAGATGAACCCGTAGAAGTGTTTCAAGGCGTACTCCTTGCGAGAAGCGATCTGCGATCCGCCCCTAGTCTATCCGCGCCGAGCCCGCCTCGCCAACGCGCCGGGGAGAACGAAGGGCCCGCCGGGCAATTGCCCAGCGGGCCCAGGATCATTCGACGCCGATGCCTCGCGGCTGCCATTTGACCGGATCGCGGTTCAGCCGGTGCGGTTCACCGCCGCGCTGGTGCACGTCGTCGAAGCCCTGCGGCGAGATCGCGAGCGCCTCGCCGGACAGGAGGCCGGAGACGCCGCGCTGGCCGGGTTCCTGGCGCACCCACTCGGGCGGGATCGCCATGTCCGGGCCCGCGTAATCGGAAGGTTCCGTGTAGGTGCCGATGTAGCCTTCGAAGTTGCGCAGCACGATGCGTCCGGGTCCCTGCGAGATGACGTAGTTCGGTCCGACCGGCACCTTGCCGCCGCCGCCGGGCAGGTCCACGACGAAGGTCGGCACCGCGTAGCCCGACATGTGGCCACGCAGGGACTCCATGATCTCGATGCCCTGCGCGACCGACGTGCGGAAGTGGCCCGCTCCGTGCACCTCGTCGCACTGGTAGATGTAGTAGGGGCGAACGCGCACCCGCACGAGTTCGCGCATCAGTTTCTGCATCACGACCGGGTGGTCGTTCACGCCGCGCAGGAGCACGGTCTGCGAACCGAGCGGGATGCCCGCGCGGCTGAGGCGGTCGAACGCGTCCGCCACCTCGGGCGTGATCTCCTTCGGGTGGTTCACGTGGACGTTCATCCAGAGCGGATGGAACTGCGCGAGCATCTCGCAAAGCTCACCTGTGACGCGCTGGGGCATAAAGATCGGCACGCGGGAGCCGATGCGGATCACTTCGATGTGCTCGATCTTGCGCAGTTCGCGGAGCACGCCTTCCAGCACCTTCGGGCTCATCACCAAGGGGTCGCCGCCCGAGAGCAGCACGTCGCGCACCTGCGGCGTCCTGCGCAGGTAGTCGAGCTGGGCCTCGAACTCTTCGGGGCTGAAGTTCTGGTGCGGGTCGCCGACGATGCGGCTGCGCGTGCAGAACCGGCAGTAGCTGGCGCACTGCGTCGTGATCAGCATCAGCACGCGGTCCGGGTAGCGGTGCACGAGGCCCGGTACGGGGCTGTGGCGGTCCTCTGCGAGGGAGTCGGCCATCTCCGCCTCGAACGGGACGAGCTCGCGGCCGGTAGGTACCACCTGGCGGCGGATCGGGCAGGTCGGGTCGTCGGGATCGATCAGCGACGCGAAGTACGGCGTGATGTCCACACGGAAGATGCCGTTTGCGCGGATGCCCTCCTCCTCCTCCGGCGTGAGGTGGATGACCTGCGCGAGTTCGCCGATCGTGTTCAGGCGGTTCTTGAGCTGCCACTGCCAGTCGTTCCACGCGGCGTCGGGCACGTCGCGCCAAAGGTGCGCGCGCGTATTGCGCGGCAGCTGCAGCTGGCTGCGCACCGTGGCATCAGGATGCTGCGTCAAACTTTTCTTCCTCCCCTGGTGCGAGGCTGCAACGAAGAGCGGGGAGAGAATCCCCGCAGAGAGTGCGGAGGGGAGCCGCCTGCCGTGCGATCTCCCGGCTGGGCGAGCTCCCATCGCAGCGGCAGAACGTCGCTATGGAACCTATAGTGCTCCAAATGCCTGCATTTGTATAGTGGTTTTGGGCATGGAAGACGGGCAGGGCGCTCTGTGGCGTCCTGCCCGTCTTTCGTGCGTTCTACAGGTTGGGCGTGAAGTAGCGCGCCAGTTCGTCCTCGATCGCGATGACGCGGCGCATGATATGATTGCGTTCCTTGTACTGCTTCGTCTTGGCCCGCTCCAACAGGACCTGCTTCTCGCGCTGCAGGGCCTCGATCCGCGCGACAGTATCGGGCGCGTACGGCAGCGCACCTGTGTTCGCCACAGCAATCTCTCCTTCGCTTCCGTAGTCAGCATAGCGCCTTCGCGTCGTCAGGACAACA
>JAJYTV010000102.1 GCA_021792885.1 Bacillota bacterium | reverse complement strand
AGTCGGCCGCCCTTCTCCCGTGCTGCGAAGAGCCGCTCGGCGATCACGTCGCGCACGAGCACCTCGTTCGGCAGGTTCGTCAGGGGGTCGTAGTGGGAGAGGAACCGCGCGCTCTCCCGCGTCTCCATGTCGGCGAGGGCCAATCCGATGTCATCCGCTAGGCGCCGCAAGAGCAGCAGGAGGTCTGGCGCGAAGAAATCCGCATCGGCCGCATGCACAGCGAGGAACCCTGCCATGCGATCGCCATGGAGCAGTGGGACGCAGGCGGCGGCGCGGGCGGCGCCAACCTCTCCCGCCGCGTGGGCGAAGAAGGCGCTGTGTTCGGGGCCGCTCGACGGCGTCTTCCACACGACCGGCTGTCCGGTGCTCACGCACTGCACCGCAGGGCCGTACCACTCCGCCGTGAAGGGGCGTCCCGCGAGCAGCGCGTCGTGCAGCCCGTCCTCGCCGATATGGGTCACCAACCGAACTGCACCGCCATGCAGGAAGCCGATCCATGCGGCCTGCAACCCTGTCTGCTGGACAAGGATCGAGCAGATCTCGCGCGAGAGGAACTCGACCTGCCCGCGCTGCACCAGCACTTCGTTGGCGGCGAGGAGCGCCGCATGGAACCGTTCCACGCGAGCGCTGCGCGCTTCCGCCTCTGCGAGCCGCTGCAGCAGACTCTGTCGCTCGAACGCGGCGCCGATCTGCTCCGCCATGCTCCGCAAGATGCGATCCTGCTGTCCGGTCGGGCGCGATGCAGGCGCCTGCCAGCCGAAGCTGAGGACTCCCGCCAGCGCCTCACCGACGCGGATCGGCAGGTGCAGCGCGCTCGCGACACCGAGGCGGCGCAGAAGCGGGTGCGCATGTGGATCCGTCTGGTAGTGCGCAACGAACAGAGGCTCTCCGGTGCGGAGCACCGCAAGCGCCCCTGCAGACACATCGTGAAATACGTCGGCGTCGACCCCTGGCGGGAAACCGACCCACTGTGCATACTGAAGCTCGCCCTGCTTGCCGATCAGCGACAGCCCGGCATTGTCGGCGCCGGCGAGTTCCATCGCCGCCTGCACCGCTACGTCGAGGAAGGCGCTTCCCACATCGCCCCGTTCGAGGCGCTGCAGGGTCTGCAGAATGGACTGCCGTTCCGATGCGCTCTCGGCTGACGAGGCTGCGTCGTGCACTGCAAGCCACCTTCGTTGTTGCCGGGTGTCGTTCCGTGCCAATTCTTGTTGCCCCAGATACTTTCCTGCACGGCGCCTTCGGCCTTATCTCTGCTGGGCAGCGCGCTCGACGTCGATCCCGCCCCACAGCATGTCGATGAGGACATCCGCCGTGCGGAGCGTATCGGGGAAGCGCGGATTTCCCTCCTCGTCGCGCGCCTGTCCCACGCGCAGCAGCGCGAGGAAGCCGTGTGCCGCCAGCATCGGGTCCGGCGCGCGAATCTCGCCGCGCTGCGCCGCGGTGAAGCAGGCCTGCTCAATGACCTCGTCGACGCTGCGCTCCTGCGCATGGATGTCGGTGATCTGCTCCGGGGAGAGATCGAGCGTCGCTTCATGCATCATCGCATCGAACTCCGTGAAGGGGCGCGGCAAGGCGAGTATCACCTTGGCGATCTCCAGCAAGCGCGTTCGCAGCGACCCGGGCTGCGCCAGCAGTCTCTCAGTCGCACTGCGGGCCCGGTCGAACACGTGGTGGGCCGCCGCGACGAAGAGCGTCGCCTTGTCGCTGAAGTGGTAGTAGACAGCGGCTTTGGTCACTCCCGCAGCCTCCGCGACCATCTCCATCGTTACGGCGCGGTAGCCCATGTCCATGAATAGGTTGGCAGCCGCCGTGATGATCGAGACGTCGGTGGGCACCGACAGGTCCGCAAGGCGCGGCCGTCCGGGCGGTCGTTTGGCACCGGCCAAGTCGCAGTACCTCCTCGGGTTCTCCATGGGACGAACGGGCTTGCGATAGAGGCATAGGAACGCACGGGCCGCGATGCGTATTCAATCCCCGCGGGGAGCGAGAGGCCGAAGAAGGCAGGAACGATCATCAACCAATGCCCGATGCGCAGTGCCCGTGTGGCGCACGGCCCTTTGTGGCCGGAGCCTCGAGATGGGTAGGGCACAGGACCGCGTTTCGCTATGAGGGAACTTCCGGCAAGGAACAGAAGGCAGCCAATTGGCAGGACGACGTCGCGATCCAGGCCGCAATCGCCAGCGCTGCGTCACCTGCGGTGAAGTGTGCCGCGCCGGGCCAGTGGACATCGTTCCGCTGATCTCTATATGCAGGTCCGTGATGATCGGGTTCGCCTTGCGCACGGCCGCCAAGGAACGGCCGTCAGCGGAAGTGGCCGCAACCACTTCTGGCAAAGAATCGGATACCCCTAAGCTATTCCTCACGTGGGTCCGCTTACCTGCTAGCCCAGGCCTGCACAGCGCACCCCCATGTCCGCATCGGATTCCGGCCCTGCTTTGTAGCGCCATGCGCGAGAGGAACGGGCCGCAAGGCGGCGAAGGCCTGCATCACCGTGGAGGTGGTATCTTGGCGTCGTTCCACATCCCGCGCACATCCGCACACTTTTCCTGGAACCGGGACCTCCCCGCCGCGCTCACGGTCGATCCTGGCGCGACCGTCACCCTCGAGGTCGCGAACGCCTCCGGCGGACAGTTCGGGGCCGATGCGAGCGTCGAGGACGTCGCGCGGCTCGACTTCTCGCGCGTGAACCCCGTCACGGGCCCGATCCTGGTGCGGGGCGCGGAACCGGGCGACAGCCTCGTCGTGGAGGTCCTCTCGATCGACCTCGACAGCTGGGGATGGACAGCGAACATCCCCGGCTTCGGCCTCTTGGCGGACGAGTTCGAGACGCCGCACCTGCGCATCTCCAACGTCTCGGAGCACGCGGCGGAACTTCTGCCCGGCCTGCGGATCCCCGTCGTACCCTTCATCGGCACAATCGGGGTCGCGCTCGCCGCGAAGGGCGAGCATCCGATCGTGCCGCCCAGTCCCCAGGGTGGGAACATGGACATCCGCCACATCACTCCGGGCGCGCGCCTGCACCTGCCGGTCGCTGTACCGGGAGCGCTCCTCTCGCTGGGCGACACGCACGCGGCGCAGGGGGACGGCGAGGTCTGCGGCACGGCGATCGAGACGAGCTCCGCAGTGACGGTCCGCCTCCACCTCGAGAAGGGCGCCGCCCGCCCCTACCCACTGGTCGAGACGCACCCGCGCAGCGCGCGCCATGGCCGCGCCATCGCGACGACCGGCATCGCGCCGGACCTTTTGCAGGCAGCCCGCGCCGCGACCCGCGGCATGATCGACGAGATCGTCCGGCGCACGGGGCTCTCCCCGCTCGACGCCTACCTCCTCGCGTCGGTGGCCGGCGATCTCAAGATCTCGGAAGTCGTCGATGCGCCGAACTGGGTCGTCTCGATGCACCTTGAGCAGGATCTCCTCGCCGGCGGCGCAGGATAGAGCACCAGATCCTTACTGCGCTGCGACGAACGCCCAGCGTCGACGCTGCGGCGCGTGGTATACTCCTTGCTTGCATGGTGAGGAGTTGAACGCGATGGAACTGACCATGTTGCGCTGCAAGATCCACCGGGCCACCGTGACCGACGCAGACCTCAACTACGAGGGAAGCATCACGATCGCCCAGGAGCTGCTCGACGAGAGCGGGATCCTGCCGTTCGAACAGGTGCAGGTCGTGAACGTCACCACGGGAGACCGGCTCGAAACCTACGCGATCAGCGGCGGTCAAGGCGTCATCTGCCTGAATGGCGCGGCCGCTCGCCTCGCGCAGCCGGGCGATATCGTGATCATCATGGCGTACGCGCGTTGCAGCCCGCAGGAGGCGTGCCAGGTGAAGCCGACCGTCGTCCACGTGGACACGCAGAACAGGCCAGTGCAAGTCGCGCTGCGCTAGGAGGCGCAAGGCGCCCGCCGCAAGCCATGCGGCGGGCGCTGCTGCGTCTTTTGCCTGCGTGACGAGGTACAATCCGCTCAAAGGGGGGGCTTCCCATCGCAGAGCGCTACTGCGCCGTCGTCACCGGCGCGTCGTCCGGCATCGGCGCCGCCTTCGCCGCCGAACTCGCCGCCCAGGGCCACTACGTCGTGCTGATCGCGCGGCGCGCAGATCGCCTCGCGCAGGTGCTCGCCGGTCTCCCGGAGGGCAGCGGAGAGACGCTCGTGCTCGACGTCGTGCGTCTCGGAGCTCCGCAGGAGGCGCTATCGCACCTCGCCGGCCGGGGACTCGTGCCGGACCTGCTCGTCAACAACGCGGGCATCGGCGACTACCGCCCCTTCGCCGACGCGGACCTCGATCGCCTGCACGCGATGATCGATCTGAACAGCCGCGCGCTGCTCGACTGGACGCACGCCTTCGTGCAGGGCATGCGCGAGCGCCGCCGCGGCGCGATCATCCAGGTCGCGTCCGGGGTTGTCTTCGTCCCCGCGCCGAACATGGCCGCCTACGCCGCGACCAAGGCGTTCGTCCACGCACTCGGCGACACGCTGCCATTCGAACTCCAGGGCAGCGGCGTCCGCTACCTGACACTCTACCCCGGCGCCACAGAGAGCGAGTTCTTCCTCGGCGCAGGGATGCACCGCCCGCCGGGCACCGTGCCCGCACGCCAGGTCGCGCGCGAAGGGCTAGCGGCCCTCCAGCGCGGCAAGAGAAAGCATGTCGTGGGCGCGTTCAACCGCTTCGGCGTGCGCATCATGCCACTTCTGCCGCGCGGCTTCGTAGCCCGCATGGCTACCAAGATGACGCAGTAGCTCAGGACTGCGATGCGACGGCGGCCCGCTCGGCGCCGCGGTAGCACACCGATCAAGGCCGGGAGCGCTGGCCCGCTGTCCCACCTCATGCGGTTCACCTGGCCGGCCCGCAAAGGGGGTTGCGCAACTGCCCTGCTGTCATGCCGGTGCTCCCCGATGCCCTCCGGTCCTGGGTCAGCGATCGGGAAAGACAGGTGTACGCCGCTGCACGAAGGCGAGTGCGCCCTCGATGGGGTCGCCCGATGCGACAGCCTCCCGCCATGCGTCAAGTTCTGCCGCGTAGCGGGCGGTGAAGGCCTCCTGCGAGCCGCGCAGTAGGCGGCGAAGGCCGCGGACGGCGATCGGGGAGGCGGACGCGAACTCCCCGGCGATCTCGAGCGCGCGCTGCCTCGGATCCTGGGCAAGGACGGTGGCGATCCCCCACTGCAGCGCCTGCTGCGCATCGAGGATCGCCCCGCTGAAGAGGAGGTATGCGGCGGCGCCGTACGACACTCGGCGCAACAGGAGCTGAGGTCCACCCATGCCCGGGATCAGCCCGCGCTTCGCCTCCGGTTGCCCGAAGCGCGCATCCTCACCGGCGACGACGATGTCGCAGCCGAGCGCGAGCTCGCAGCCGCCGCCGAGCGCGAAGCCGCGCACAGCGGCGATCGTCGGCTGCGGCATCGCCTGCAGCGCGCCGGTCAGCGCTTCATACGGCCCGTGGTGCTCGACCCACCCGGAAGCCGGCAGACTCGCGCGCTCCTTGAGATCCGCCCCGACGGAGAAGTTCTCCCCACCGCCCGTCAGCACGACGGCGCGCACGTCGCTGCGCCCTGCAAGCCCCGCGAGCGTTACAAGGAGCTCCTCGACGAGCGCCTTGGAGAGCGCGTTGCGCTGCTCCAGGCGCGAGAACTCGACCAGCGCCACGGACCCGCGCACGTCGCAGGTCACGACCCCCATTGCACCGCCGCCTTTCCGCAGGCCTCCGCCAGCCTTGCAGGCAGGCGCCCCTGGACCTGCTCGTTCCCGTCATGGCGCCAAAGCTGCGCACGCGAGCGTGCGGCCAGCGCCGCGCGGTGCTAGCTTCGCGCGTGCTGGCGGATCGCCTCCCGTGCCATCTCGTCGCAGCGGTTGTTGAGGCGGTCCGAGGCGTGCCCCTCGACCCACTCGAAGTTCACCTTGTGCTGGCTCGCCACCGCCAAAAGCGCCTGCCAGAGGTCCTGGTTCTCCACCGGCTTCCCAGTGCTCGTGCGCCATCCGTTGCGCTGCCAGTTGTCGAGCCAGCGCTTGCGGAAGGCGTTCACCACGTACGAGGAGTCGGAATGCACGCGTACCGTAGACGGCCTCGTCAGCGCGCGCAGCGCCTCGAGGACGGCCGTGATCTCCATGCGGTTGTTGGTCGTCTCGGGGGCGAAGCCCGAGATCTCCTTCTGGTGCTCGCCGGCGATCAGGATCGCCGCCCAGCCCCCTGGTCCAGGATTCCCGGAGCAGGCTCCGTCGGTGTAAACGGTGACGTCCATAAAAGCCCCTCTTGCATCGCGTCTCTTCGTCTTCGAGGTTCGCGTTGCGTCGCGGGCATCCTGCCCCGGAACCGCTCTTCACTCAGCGCACAGTTCAGCGCCTCTTGGCACCTGAGTGGGGCGCCTGCGGCAGCATCTCCCGCACCGCGTCGGGCAGGATGCGCCCGACGTCGATGTTGCCTCCCGTCACGAGTACGGCGACGCGGCTGCCCGGCGTCGCGAGACCCTGGCTGAGGACCGCGGCGAGGCCGACCGCCCCGGCTCCCTCGACGAGCATCTTGGCGCGCTCCAACAGCAGAGCGATCGCCTCGGCGATCGCCTCCTCCTCGACCGTGACCAGGTCGTCGAGGTAGTGCTGCAGGTAGGTGAACGTGATCTCGCCCGGGACCGAGACCGCAAGCCCGTCCGCGAGGGTGTGGCCGGCCGCCTGCACGAGGCGCCGGCCGACACGCCAAGAAAGCGCCATCGCCGGTGCCGCGGCGGCCTGCACCCCGATCACCCTGGTCCGTGGCGAGAGGCTCTTCACCGCGAAGA
>JAJYTV010000101.1 GCA_021792885.1 Bacillota bacterium | reverse complement strand
AGGAGGCGCCGCAGCGCGCGCCGGCTTTGGCGGGACGCCTTCCGGCACCTCCTCGAAGACGAAGTCGGATACCTTGCGGTAGGCCGTGCGCACGCCCTCCTTCGCGGCGCGCTCGCTGCCGCGGATCAGGCTGCCGAGGAAGGGCCTGAACATCAAACTCAGGGTGATCACCGGCCAGACGAACAGGAAGAGGTCTCGACCCGTGACACCGAAGAGGCTGTCGAGGGCGTGCACGAGGAGTCTTCCCAAGGCATCGCCGCGCGCTGCGGTAAGTGCCAGCGCATCGGCCATGCCTGTCCACCAGAGGAGCAGCACCAGGGTGCCCCAGCGCAGGCCTGAGCGCACCTTCGTGTCGCGCACGACGAGGAGGCCGGTCACGAGGAGGAAGAGCAGCCAGGGGACTGCGGCGGTGCCCAAAAGTCCGTAGAGTCCCTGCGCGACGAGGCCGCCGACGAGGCCCTGGGGCCGCCAGTACCAGATCAAGGCGAACAGCGATGCTGCCGCCAGCACGAGACCCCAGATCTCGCGCTGCCGACTGGGAGGCTTCCGCTTCGTCCGTCGCTTCGCCTTCGTCACCCGAGCCAAAGGCCCACCCCCGCGAGCAGTAGCGTGTACACAGCGAACCACCAGAGGCGCCCATCGCGCAAGAGGCGCACCGTCCAGCGCAGGGACGCGATCCCGGCGATGGCGGCGGCGGCGGCGGAGAGGGCGAGCGGCAGGAGCGGCCCCGGGAGGCCGCCGCGCAGCAGTTCGCGCAGGAGGGCGGCCGCCACCGTCGGCACCGCGAGCAGGAAGGAGAACTCCGCCGCCTGTTCCGCGTCGCTGCCGAGGCCGCGCAGGACGGCGATCGTCGTGCCGGAGCGGCTGAGGCCAGGCCAGACGGCGATCCCCTGCGCGATGCCGACGAGGAGGGCGTCGCTCCAGCGCGGGGGCCTACCGGATCGCTGCTGCAGGCGCCCCGTCAGGAGCAGGAGCATGCTCGTGAGCAGGAACCCGACCGCCACGAGGGAGAGGTCCCGGAAAGCGGCCTCCGCTGCGGGGGCCAGGAGAAGCGCGACGGGGGCGGTGCCGCAGAGCGCCCAGACGTACGGGGAGAGGAAGCGGCGCCGCTGTGCCGGCGCCGCCGTGAGGGCTCGGCGCAGGCGAGGGCCGTACACCCAGAGGACGGCGACCAGCGTGCCGACGTGCGCGGCGACCGCCAGGCCGACCTGGCCGGAATCGACGCCGAGAAGGCGCTGCAGCATGGCCAGGTGGCCGGAACTCGAGATGGGCAAAAACTCTGTCAGCCCCTGCAGGATGCCCAGCAGAAGGGCGCCCGACGGCGTCACGTCCGCTGCCTCGCGACGCACGGGTCGGCAACGATTATAGCATAGCCCTCCCCTCGAACATGGAAACGCCTGGGCGGCGTTGGAACAGGGCGGTGGGTCGGATACCTTAGTGGTCAGGGGGGAGATCATGCCGAACGGACTGGCGGGGGCTCTCAGCCCATACCTGCTCGCCCATACCGAGGATCCCGTCGACTGGCAGGCCTGGGGCGACGGCGCGTTCGCCAAGGCGCGGGCGCTCGACCGCCCCATCCTGCTGAGCGTCGGCTACGCCGCCTGCCACTGGTGCCATGTCATGCACGAGGAATCGTTCCTAGACCCGGAGATCGCGGCGCAGATCAACCGCCTCACGGTGCCCGTGAAGGTCGACCGCGAGGAGCTGCCCGACGTCGACCAGGCGTACCAGTCGGTCTGCATGGCGGTCACGCGCCAGGGCGGCTGGCCGCTGACGGCCTTCCTGACGCCGGACCTGCGCCCCTTCTACATCGGCACGTACTTCCCGGCGCGCGCCCGCTTCGGCCGGCCGGGACTCTCGGACGTCCTCAGGGGCGTCGACGCCGCCTGGCGGGAGCACCGCGAGGAGATCCAACAGGTGGCGCAGGAGTGGGCCCAGCTCGGCCGCGATCCCGCCATCGCGCCGGCCGCGCCGCCGCCCGACGCGCTGCAGGCCGCCGCCGACGCCCTCGCGGCGCGCTACGACCAGCGCCGGGGCGGTTTCGGCGGGGCGCCGAAGTTCCCCAGCCCCCACAACCTCTCCGTGCTGTTGCGCCAGCACCTGCGCGACGGCGCGCCAGAGCCCCTCGCGATGCTGCACGCGACGCTCCGGGCGATGGCCCGCGGCGGCATCCGCGATCAGCTCGGGGGCGGATTCCACCGCTACAGCGTCGATGCGGGATGGCGGGTGCCGCACTTCGAGAAGATGCTCTACGACAACGCGCTGCTCGTGCCGCTCTACCTCGCGGGCTGGCAGGCGACCGGGGACGACTCGCTGCGCGACGTGGCCCGCTCGACGCTCGACTACCTCCTGCGCGAGATGCGCGATCCCGCAGGCGGCTTCTACAGCGCGCAGGACGCGGACAGTCCGGGCGGCGAGGGCGCCTACTACACCTTCACGCGCGGGGAGCTGCAAGAGTACTTGGGAGACGCGGCGGCGCTCGCAGCGGCCCGCTTCGGCGTCGGCGACCCCGAGGGCGAGGTCGAGGGGCGCAGCGTGCTCTGCCTCGCGGCGGAGGAAGGCGACCTCGCAGCTGCATTCGGCATCGCCCGGACCGAGATCTCCGGGCTTCTCGGCGCAGCGGCGGACGCGCTGCGCGCCGCGCGCTACGCGCGGCCGCGTCCCGCGACCGACGAGAAGGTCCTGACCGGCTGGAATGGACTCGCCATCACTGCCTTCGCGCGCGCCGCCCTCGCGCTGGGCGACGCCTCCTACCTCGCGGCGGCGCAGGGGGCGGCGGACTTCCTGCTCGGCACGATGCGGCCGAAGGGGGATCTCCTGCGCCGGTACTACCGCGGGCAGGCGGGCATCGGCGCCTACCTCGAGGACTACGCCCATCTCGCGGAAGGGCTCCTCTGGCTCTATGCCGCGAGCTTCGAAGAGCGCTACCTCGACGCGGCGGTCGCGCTCGCGCTGCGCACGCGAGAACTCTTCTGGGACGGCGCCTCCGGCACGCTGCGCAGCTCGCCTCCCGGCGCGCCGGCGCCGCTCGGGGCGAGCGCCGACCCGTACGATGGCGCGATGCCGGCGCCGCAGAGCGTCGCGTTGCGCACCGTGCTTCTCCTGAGCGGGATCGAGCCCGCGCTGCGGGCCGAGGAGATGGTGGAGGCGGCGCTTTCGGCGCAGGGTGAGATCCTGCGGCGCGCGCCCCTCGCCGTGGCCTCGCTGGCCGAAGTGCAGGACCTGGCGCAACGCGGCGCGAGCGAGCTGACGCTGGTCGGACCATCGGGCGACCCGCGCATCGCCGCCTGGCAGCAGGAGATCGGACGACACTTGGTGCCAGATCTCCTCCTCACCCGCATCGACGGGCCGCGCGAGGTCGCGCTCTGGCGGGGCAAGGAGGCGCTCTCGGGACGCCCGACGGTTTACGCCTGCCGCGGCGCCCGCTGCGCGCCGCCGCTCGGCGAGATCGAGACGGCGCTCGCCTGGCTCGCGGAGCAGCGGTAGGAACCCGTCCCCCCTGGGGCGAATCATGGGGCAAAGTCCGGCTCGCCGATCGGCGGCCGAATGGAGGTCTCATCCTTTGGGATTGCTTACTGGAAAGCGCGCCCTCGTCACCGGGGTCGCGAACAAGCGCAGCATCGCATGGGCCATCGCGAAGGCGCTCTCGCGGGAGGGGGCGGAGCTCGCCCTCACCTACCAGCATGAGCGCTTCCAGCAGAACCTCGAGAAGCTCCTCCCCGAACTGCCGCCCTCGACCGTGACCCTTCCGCTGGACGTGGCCGACGACGCCTCGCTCGCGGCGATGGCGGCGTCGCTAGCCAAGCGGTGGGATAGGCTCGACATCGTCGTGCATTCGATCGCGTTCGCGAAGGCGGAAGACCTCGCCGGCGGCTTCGTCGACACCTCGCGCGACGGCTTCGCCCTCGCGCAGGATGTCAGCGCGTACTCGCTCGTCGCCTTGACGCGCAGCGTCCTGCCTCTCTTGCGGGCGGCGGGCGGCGGGTCGGTCGTGACGATGACCGCCCTCGGGGGAGAGCGGGTCATGCCGAGCTACAACGTGATGGGCGTGGCGAAGGCCGCGCTCGAAATGTCGGTGCGCTACCTGGCGTGGGAGCTCGGCAGCGACAACGTCCGGGTCAACGCGATCTCGGCGGGACCGCTGCGCACACTCGCGGCTGCCGGGGTGAAGAGCGCGCACAGTGCCATGAGCCAGCTGCCCGAGCGCTCTCCCCTGCGCCGCAACATCACCCAGGAGGACGTCGGGGACGCCGCCGTCTTCCTGCTGTCGGACTGGGCGCGGAACATTACGGGCAACGTCCTCTTTGTGGATGCCGGCTTCCACATCATGGCGAACTAAGGACGCCGCGCTGCGGGCGGGTCCCTTCGGGGACCCGCCCAGCGTCGTTCATGGGGTCGTGGGCAAGGGCAAGTTGACAAGACAGATGCCATGACACTACGCTCGGTCGGGGTGATGGCATGCAGCCAGAGCAGTACGGCATCGATCCGGTGCCTGCGGATGCGCGGCACGGCAAGGTAGGGTCTCTCTTCTCCCTGTGGTTCGCGGCGAATCTCGGCATTCCGGCCTGGTTCCTCGGCGTGCTCGGCGTGGAGCTCGGTCTCGGCGCAGGGGCTGCCGTGGCGGCCGTCGTGCTCGGCAGCGCCATCGGCGCGCTGCTGCTCGCCCTCGCGTCGCGCCTCGGGCCGCGCTCGGGCCTCGCGCAGCTCGTCCAGTCCCGCGCTTCCTTCGGGCGCCGGGGGGCATACCTGCCCGCCGCGCTCAACTGGGTCTCGTGTCTCGGCTGGTTCGCGGTCAACTCTGTCTTGGGCGGCGAACTGACGGCGCAGCTGCTGCACCTGCCGTTCGCGGTCGGGCTCCTGCTGCTCTCGCTGCTGCAGGTGGCGGTCGCGTTCGTCGGCCACGATCTCGTGCACCGGGTGGAGCGCATCGCGTCCGTCCTGCTCTTCGCAACCTTCGCGTTCTTCACCTGGAAGGCCGTCGCGGGAGGCCTGCCGCCCGTTGGCGGCGGCGTTCCCTTCGGCAGCTTCGCCCTCGAGGTGGCGATCACCGCCTCCTACCTCTTCTCGTGGGCGCCCTACGCCTCGGACTACTCGCGCTACCTGCCGCAGACCACCTCCGGAGGGCGCGTCTTCTGGATGGCGTTCCTCGGCGCCTTCCTCTCGTCGGCCTGGGTCGAGGTGATCGGCGTCGTGCTCGCGGCGCGCCTTCACCTCTCGTCCGCGGTGCCGCTCCTTCGCACCGCCGCGGGCGGGCTCGGCCTCTTCGTCTTCGCCGCAGGCATCCTCGGCACCGTGAGCGCCAACGTGCTCAACATCTACACGGGCGCGACGGCGCTCCTGACGCTCGACGTGCGCCTGAGGCGGAGCGTCGCCACCGTGGTCGTCGGGGCGCTTGGCGCGCTGCTCGCCTACCTCGGCGCGCGCGGCTTCTCCGGCGACTACGAGAACTTCCTGCTGCTGCTCTCCTACTGGGTTGCGCCCTGGCTCGGCGTCGTGCTGGTGCAGGGCGTACGGCAGGGCGGAGGGAACGAGCGGGCAGTACGGCCGGGCATCTACGCCTTCCTCGTCGGACTCCTCGCGTCGATCCCCTTCATGTCGCAAACCCTCTTCGAGGGCCCGGTCGCCCGCGCGCTGGGCGGGGGCGACCTCGCCTACTACGTGGGCTTTGCGGTGGCCGCCGCCGTCTACGCGGTCAGCCTTCGTACAGGATCCCGAGATCCGCTAGCGCAAGGCGCCCCGCTTTGAGCGTCTCGACGTCTTTCGCCTCCACGGTGTGGACGTGGCGCCCCGAAGTGAGGCTGCTCAGGAGCGTGGTGCGCTGGTCGCGCACGCGTTCCACGAACTGCGCGACGTCGCGCCGCGAATGCAGGTCGAGCCCCCCGCGGAGCTCGCCGTAGATCGGGTGGTAGACGACGACGTCGATCACGGCGATGCCGAGATCGACGAGCGTGTTGAGTTCAAGTTCCGTCGCCTCGGGCGGGTGTAGCACGCCGAAGGCGTCCCGCACCCCGTCGAAGGCGCGTGCGAGCCGGTAGCCGCGCGTCGTGGCCTCGATCGCGGCACCTTCCGCGCGCAGGAGCGCGATGTCCTGCACGATCACCTGTCGCGACACGCCGAAGCGTTCCGCGAGGTATCCGCCCGCCAGCGGTTCCTTGGCGAGTTCGAGCGTACGCAGCAGATCCTCCCTGCGCATTGCCTGCCGCCTCCCGCCCCAGTCTACCGAAGGTGGCGCGGGGAGGGCAATGCGCAGAGGGGGTCTTGGGCGTTCAGCGGGCGCTCGGCCGCAGGAGAGCGGTGCGTCCCCAGAGGTCATCGAGGGTGTAGGAGTAGTCCTTCTCGAGCAGCAGCGTGAGCGAGAGGGCGAGAAGGCCGATGTCGCGCACGTAGAGTGAGGTGCCGCCGCCGTTCAGCATCAGCGAGCCGACGATGGAGAGCAGCATGAGGGCCGCGAGCGCCGCCATCGGGCGCGTCCACTGCCCGAGCAGGAGGAGGGCTCCCGCGGCGAACAGCACGTAGCCGTGCACGAGGATCATCGGCACCTGCGGCAGGCCGTGCAGGAATGCCGGGATATAGCCGGTCCACTGGCTCGGCTGCCAGAGCTCCCCCACCCCGAACCAGATCAGGACGAAGCCGAGGCCGGCTCTCGCGACGAGCTGGCGCAGGGCGTCATGGGAGATTCCGCGCGCGGGCGCTGCAATCTTTGACTTCACGTCGCTCGCCTCACTTCTGGGTGATGTAGCCCTGGGCGTTGGTCAGGACGTAGCCGTCGTCCCCG
>JAJYTV010000100.1 GCA_021792885.1 Bacillota bacterium | reverse complement strand
CGCCGCCGCCTTCGGGTCTTGCAACGGGATCGCGGCGAAGCCGGCGAAGCGGCCGGGGAAGCGGGCGATCGCCTCCGCCTGGTAGTCGTTCAGCTCCCGCGCCTTCGCTGCGGCCTCCGCGGCGCCTCGGACGCCCTGCACCCCCGGCGTC
This sequence comes from Bacillota bacterium, assembly GCA_021792885.1. Lineage (GTDB taxonomy): Bacteria > Bacillota > Sulfobacillia > JAJZYS01 > JAJYTV01 > JAJYTV01. The sequence continues at coordinate 6,651 of JAJYTV010000100.1, read as the reverse complement.
GCAGGGGAGAGGACCTGCACGTCGACGCCGTACGCGTCCATCGCGGCGATCCGCGCGCCGCCGAACTCCTGCAGGCGCTGGCCGATGCTGCGGCCGCGCGCGAAGTCGGGATTCAGGAAGACCGGCAGCCCGAGCGCCTCCTGCCACTCGTCCTTGATGCGCACGGTCTCGGGGTTCATCCAGTGCTCTTCGACCGCAATCTTGCCCACAGCGCTGCCTCCCTCGAACAAGATGGCGCGGAGATGACGGCCGGGTCCAAAGACGCGCGCGGCCGCCCGCCGCCGCAGGACCCCTGAGATGACCGCGATGCGGGACGTACAGCCGTATCGTGAGATATCTTCGACGGAGGGAAGCCGGCCCCCTGCCGCGGCGCGCGGCCAGCGCATCTTCTGCACGGCCGCTCCGACCGCGCCGGACGGGCTCGCGGGGCTGCGCAACCGGTTGACATCTACGCGAGCATCCAGTACAACCGCCCTAAGGGGATAGTACCGCATTGCAGCGATATAGACCGCAATACGGGACACGCAAGCCGCCCGGGACGCTGGCCGGGACCAGGTCCCGGCAGGTGCCCGCGGGCAGGGGAGGGGTGGTCAGATGCGGATCGGAGTGGTCGGGGCGGGCCTCATGGGGCACGGCATCGCGCTGGTCTTCGCCCGGGCCGGGCACGACGTGGCGATCTACGACGAGAGCCCGGACGCCCTCGCGACGGTGCATCGGCGCGTGCGAGAGAACCTGCAGGCGATGGGGCTGCCGCTGGACGCGGCGGAGAGGATCGCGCTCTCCCCGACGCTCGAGGGGGCGGTCTCGGACGCGGCGGTGGTGATCGAGGCGGCGTTCGAGGACCTCGGGGTGAAGCGCGCCGTCTTCCGGGAGATCGAGGCGGCGGCGCCCCGGGATGCCATCGTCGCGACCAATACCTCGGTGATGACGGTCGGCGACGTGACGGCCGAGGCGCGGACGCCCGGGCGGATGCTGGGGACGCACTGGTGGAACCCGCCGCACCTCATCCCGCTCGTCGAGGTGGTGCAGGGCGAGCGGACCGATCCCGCTGCCGTGCACGAGATGCTCGCGCTGCTCGAGGGCGCCGGCAAGAGCCCGGTGCACGTACGCCGGGATGTGCCGGGCTTCGTCGGCAACCGCCTGCAGCACGCGCTCTGGCGCGAGGCGTTCGCGCTCGTCGACGAGGGCGTGTGCGACGCGGAGACGGTCGACCGCGTGGTGAAGCAGAGCTTCGGCCTGCGGCTCGCGGTGCTCGGCCCGATCGAGAACGCGGACCTCGTCGGGCTCGACATGACCGAGGCGATCCACCGCTACCTCCTGCCGCACCTGAGCCGCGAGACAGTGCCCTCGAAGACCCTCACGCAGCACCTGCAGCGGGGCGAGATGGGCATGAAGAGCGGGCAGGGGATGCGCAGCTGGTCCCAAGAGCAGGCCGACGGGGTGCGCACGGCGCTCGCGGCGCACCTCCTGCGCCTCGCGGCGGAGCGTCGCGGCTGAGCGCCCGTCCCGGGGAACGGGATCTTAGACTGAAGGAGGCGCCGACATGGCCAAAGTGATCCTGACCGCCGCGCTGACGGGGCCGATCGCCACGAAGGCGGACAATCCGAACCTGCCGACGAGTCCCGAGGAGATCGCCGCAGCGGCGAAGGGCGCCTGGGAGGCCGGCGCCGCGATCGCGCACGTGCACCTGCGCGACGCGCAGGGGCGCCCGACCGCGAACCTCGACATCGCGCGCCGCACCGTCGAACTGATCCGCGAGTCGTGCCCCATCCTGATCCAGCTCTCCACGGGAGTCGGGCTCGACGTCGCCTACGAGGAGCGCATGCAGCTCGTGGAGACGCGCCCGCGCATGGCGACCCTGAACGTCTGCTCCATGACCTTCGGCGCGGGGGAGTTCCTGAACCCGCCTGCGGGCGTGCGGCGCCTCGCGGCGCGCATGCGGGAGCTCGGCGTGAAGCCGGAGCTCGAGGTCTACGACACGGGACACCTCGACATGGCCCTGCAGCTCCTCCACGAGGGACTCCTCGAGGAGCCCCTGCAGTTCTCGGTCGTCATGGGGGTACGCGGCGGCATGGCGGCGACGCCGGAGAACCTCGTCGCGTTCGTGCAGCGCCTGCCGAAGGGCTCCGTCTGGCAGGTAATCGGGATCGCCCGGGCCAACCTGCCGATGACGGCGATCGGCCTCGCGATGGGCGGAAACGCGCGGACGGGCCTCGAGGATACGATCACGCTGCGCAAGGGGGAGCTCGCCTCCTCAAATGGGCAGCTTGTCGAGCGGCTCGTGGGGGTCGTACGCGCACTCGACCTCGAGCCCGCGACGCCCGAAGAGGCCGAGCAGATGCTGTCCTTGCCTCCGGCCTGAAGGCGCGCGAAGCAGGTTCGGACGGGAGGGATGTCCCATGGGTCGCCTGGCGGTCAAGGAGATCGGCGAGATCGAGGACGTGGAGGTCCTCGCGATCCTGGAGCGGGCGGAGCGCCAGTCGGCGCCGAAGCCCGCCTGGTACCTCGTGCTCGCGCACTCGCCCGAAATGGCGAAGGCCTACGCCGCCTACTGGGACACGACGCACCGCGGCGGGGCGGTCGAGCACAAGACCAAAGAGCTCATGCGCATCCTCGTCGCGGATCTGCTGGACTGTGCGTTCTGCTCGCAGCAGCGCTCGACGCAGGCCCTCGCGGAGGGACTGCAGGAGGAGGAGGTGCAGGCCTGCACGCTGCCCCAGATGTACCACCCGGACCCCAAGGTGCGCGCGGCGCTCGCCCTCGCGCGGGCGATGGTCCAGGACGCCCCGCCACAGGAGTGCGACCGGGTCTACGAGGAACTGAAGCAGCACTACACGCCGGGCGAGATCGTCGAGCTCGGCTGCTTCGCCGCGATCGCGATCGGCGGGGTGAAGCTCTCGCGCACGCTGTCGGTCGAGCACTGAGAACGCGATCGGGGAAGATCCCGTCTTTGCGACGAACGGCGACGGCGCCGCCGTCCCGATGGATGTTGCGCATGCGTACGATAGGCCCTATAAGGGAAGTGTGCTTCCATCTGTCGAACCCTGGAAATTGATATCCAGTTCCCCCGGCGAAGCCGGTGACTCTGCACGGAGGTGACCCGATCATCCTAGACGAGAAGGAGCCGACTCGTCGCCGCGACGGCGTCCAGGTGATCGCGCGGGCGGCCGACATCTTGCGCGCGCTCCAGGGCGAACCCGACGGCCTCAGCCTGCGCCAGCTCGCCGAACGGCTCGGCCTGCCGCGCTCGACGGTGCACCGCATCGCGGTCGCGCTGCAGCACGAGGAGTTCGTCGCCGAGGCGACGAGCAGCGGCAGGCTGCGGCTCGGGCCGGGCCTGCACCGGCTCGTGGCCGCATCCCTGCGCGACATCAGCCAACCGCTCTACCCCTACCTGAAGAAGCTTTCGGACATCCTCAACGAGACTGTCGACCTCGCCGTGCTCGAGCAGGGACGCGTCTTCTTCGTCGACCAGATCCAGGTGCGCCATCGCCTGCAGGCCGTGTCTGCCGTGGGCACGTACTTCCCGGCGTACTGCACCGCGAATGGGAAGGCCCTCTTGGCGGAACTGCCCCCGGCAGAGCTCGAGCGCGCCCTCCCCGAGCGCTTCACCTCCTTCACCCCGCGCACGATCGTGGCGAAGGAAGTGCTCCTGCGCCAGCTCGAGACGATCCGCGAGACGCATGTCGCCGTCGACCGGGAGGAGCACACGCTCGGGATCTGCGGCGTCGGCTGCGCCGTGCGCGACGGTCTGGGCAGGCTCGCGGCGATCTCCGTGCCGATGCCGGCCCAGCGCTTCTACGGCAGCGAGACGCGCGTGATCGAGGAGGTCCTGCGGACCCGCCAGGAGATCTTGAACGACCTCGGCGCGTTCTGAGACTGCGCCCATCTGCAGCAGGAGCCGAATCGGCTCCTGGTGTCCGTTTGCTTGGGTGTCCTGCGGCGCGGAGTGTCGGGGCAGAGGGAACAGCGTCTCTGCGCGAAGGAGGATATATCTAGTTCTGGGAGCGATCCTCATCTATGCTATAATTTGGCTATGAAGGAGCACCCTGCAGCGCTGGGACCGCGAGGGGATCCTCAAGGCGAAGCGAACGCCGACCAACCGCCGCTACTACACCTACGAGGACTACTTGCAGGTGACGGGTCGGCGTCCGGAAAGGCGTCTGATCGCTACCTACTGTCGCGTGTCTAGCGCCGGGCAGAAAGGCGATCTTGAAAGCCAGCGACAAGCGGTGGAGCAGTTCTGCATCGCCTCTGGACGGAACGTAGACCTGAGGCTTGGGGATGTGGGCAGCGGTCTGAACTATGAGCGCAAGCGGTTTGTCGAGCTGATGGAGCGCGTGGAGGCAGGCGAGATCAAGGAGATCGTCGTCGCCCACAAGGATCGCCTGGTGCGCTTCGGCTTCGAGTGGTTCGAGGCGTTCTGCAAGCGGCACGGAGCGGAGATCGTGGTCATGAACGCGGAGAGCCTTTCGCCGGAAGAAGAGATGGTGAAGGATCTCTTGTCGATCGTCCACTGCTTCTCGTCCAGTCTGTCCGGGCTCCGGCGGTACAAGAAAAGCATCGGCGCGATGATCCGCAGCGAGGAGGCACCCTCGCCATGATCATGGGCCACAAGATCGAACTCGTTCCAACGCATGAGCAGGAAACCTACTTCCGCAAGGCGTGTGGAACGGCGCGCTTTGCCTATAATTGGGGCCTCGCCCGCTGGAACGAGTTGCACGCGGCAGGCGAAACGCCCAACGCGCTCTCTCTCAAGAAAGAGTTGAACGCCATCAAGAGCGAGCAGTTTCCGTGGATGTACGAGGTGACGAAGTGTGCCCCGGAGGCAGCCCTGGCTGACCTGGGGAGGGCCTTCGACAACTATTTCCGTGACCTGCACAAGCAGGGCGGACGACGTGCCCGCAGGCCGCAGTTCAAAAAGAAAGGGAGATGCCGTGACAGATTCTACGTCTCGAACGATCAGTTCATGGTCGAAGGCCAGAAGATCCGGCTGCCGCACATCGGCTTCATACCGATGCGGGAAGGACTCCGGTTCCAGGGCAGGATCTTGGGTGCCACCGTCAGTCGCGAAGCGGACAGGTGGTTCGTCGCGGTGCAGGTGGATGTCGAGGAAACGCCCGTAAAGCGCAAAAGCCAAGCGCCGGTGGGAATCGACCTCGGCGTTGCCCATGCCGCCACCTTGTCTTCCGGGAAGCACTACGACGCACCCAAGAGTCTCGCGAAGCATCTCAAGAAGCTCCGCCGGCTGTCGCGCAGTCTCTCGCGCAAGGAGAAGGACAGTCGCAACCGGGAGAAGGCGAAGATGCAACTCTCGCGGCTACACCGAAGGATCGCGAACATCCGGCGAGACTGGGCGCACAGGCTGACGACGAACCTCACGCGCAAGTACGGCCTGATCGCGCTTGAGGACCTGGCGGTGGGGAATCTGATGCACAATCGCCACCTTGCGCGGGCGATCGCCGACGTCGGGCTCGGGGAGTTGCGGCATCAACTTGAGTACAAGGCGCCGATGCGTGGTGGGCAGGTGGTCTTCGTGGACCGGTTCTTCCCGTCCAGCAAAGAGTGCCGCCAGTGCGGGAGCAAAAACAACGTACTGACATTGGCGGATCGCACCTTTGTTTGCCCCGCCTGCGGCCACACGGAGGACCGCGACCTGCACGCTTCCCGCAACATCCTGCGCGAAGGTCTGAGGATCATCCAAACTACCCAGGGTCCCTGGGGAAGTCACGCCTGTGGACAGGTGGCCTCCACGAGACGCAGACGTTTCGCGAGCCGCCTGGCGGAAGCAGGAAGGGCGCAAGCCCGCGGTAAGACACCGGAAGAGAGCAGCGGACGTGAACACGTCTGACTACGTTTTCGGTGACAGTAAGCTCCCGTCGTGCAGTCGACTGCGCGCCGGTCATCGGTTGGAGGACGGTCACGCCCTGCGCCAAGGCGCATACGATGCGGCTGACCGTCACCGAGATCCAGGGCACCGGCGCGCGCGTGCCCAGATGCTCTCGACGAGAATGGGCGGCCTGCCGCCGGGAACCCAGGAGGAACGCATGCGCCTGACGGGCAAAACCATCGGCTTCGCTCTCGCAGGGTCCCATTGCACCCTGGAGGAGGCCATCGACCCCATCCTGCGCTTGAAGGAGGAAGGCGCGGACATCGTCCCGATCGTCTCGAACACCGTCCTCACCACCACGACCCGGTTCGGCACGCCGGAGAAATGGCTTACTGCGATCCGGGAGGCGACGGGCAAGGAACCCCTGAAGAGCATCCCGGAAGTGGAACCGCTGGGGCCGCAGAAGCTCGTCGACGCAGTCGTCATCTGCCCTTGCACCGGCACCACCATGGCGAAGCTCGCGAACGCGATCACCGACAGAGCCATGTGGACACCACTATGGCTGCTCCCACACAGGTACGCAGTGGACCCCATTGCCTAGTGCTGCCAGTCTGGCGGCGGTGGTAGACTGGGCATAGGGGTGAAGCCGGTGCCCGAAGACGTGCTGGACAGGCCGGGGCGAGCGGTTCTGCAAACCATTGGCTCGTGCTCGTGGTCCGCGGACTACTACCTCGCTGGCGGAACAGGACTTGCGCTTCATCTTGGCCATCGGCGGTCGTACGACCTCAACCTCTTTTCGTATGAACCGGCGGAAGTGCTAC
>JAJYTV010000099.1 GCA_021792885.1 Bacillota bacterium | reverse complement strand
TGCAGGTGTTCCGCGTACTCGCGCGACGCAGCGATCTGTCCTGTAAGGTCCTGGCGGACACCTTCGATCAGGACACGGGCGTCTGTATGCAGTTGTTGCGCGTGCTCGCGCGACTCGAGGATCTGCGCTGTAAGGTCCTGGCGCGTCGCATCTAGGTCGTGCCGAAGGCTGCCGACGTCCTGCTGGAGAGAGCCAACCTCCTGGCGCACCCCGTCGAGGCCCTGCCGGACGCCCCCGACCTCCAGACGGAGACTGTCGCTCTGTCGCTCCAAGCCCTCACGCATACCGTCCAGGTACGCCTTCAACTCCGGGTCCACCAGATCCACTCCCTTCACCTGCCGCTCGGTTCGCCAGAGAAGCGGAGTGGCCCTGCGAATGAAAACCACAAATTGACACACGGTGCAGAAGTGTACCCTCAGGGCATCGTCGCCGTCCGCAACGGCAACACAAGATTGATCAGTCTCTGACCAACAGGAGCGTAGGCAAGACCGCCTGGCCTCAGCCGCGCCGGTCGATCAGCTGCGCGGGCTTCTGGCCCTTCTGCTGCTGGCTGCGGCGGATCGACGCGCCCGTCTGCGCGACGCGCTGGACCGAGCGCTGGAGCGTCGTGTCGAGCAGCGCGAGGGCCTGCTCTCGCTCCGCCTCCGTCGGGGCGGGCCCGCCAGCGAGCGATGCGAGCAATGCTTCGATCTGGGGCTGCAGGGCCTCGCGCTGCCTCGCGAAGTCCTGACCCTCGAGGCATGCCTCCTGCGCCTTCAGGAGGTCGATGAGCCGCGCCCAGCTCACGACAGCCACCGCGCCATGAGGACCTCGTCGACGTCCGCGCTGCCGATGCGGAACTGGCCTTTGCGCACCGCCTCGGTTGCGAAGCCGCTCGCGACGAAGAGGGCCCTCCCGGCCGCGTTCGTCGCGAGGACGCTCAAGGTGAGCTTGCGCACCCCGACCGACCCGGCCCAGAGAGCGCCCTCGTCCATCAGCCTGCGGCCGACCCCGGCCCGGCGGTGCGCCGGGTGGACGACGATCGAGAGCACGCCGACATGGGCGAGGGTAGGGGTGATGTAGCGGCCGATGAACGCGTAGCCGACGATTGCCCCGCCATCGGCGGCGACGAGGAACGTCGAGACGTCCTTCGGCGTCCCCTCCATCTGGCGACGCAGCACGTCCGCGCCGCCGGGGTAGCGGTCGAGGCCGAGCGTCGCGTCGTTCTGGGCGACGAGGTCGATGAGCGCCGTGACCGCCGCGGCGTCGTCGACGCGGGCTTGCCGGATCTCCATGGCCTTCTCCTCCTAGCCGCCGGAGCTGCTGGAGCCGCTGGAGCTCGACTGGCCGCTCATCTGGTTGATCAGCGATGTCACGGTCGACTTCTGGGAGTAGACCGCGAGGAGACTCGAGATCTCCTGGTTGAAGAGGTCGCTCAGGGCGCTCTGCTGCATCGTGATGAGGTTCTGCTGGCTCTGCTCCTGCGCGGTCATGGACTGGATCTCGCTTGCGATGCCCTGCTGCACCGAGTTGATCTGTCCGGTCGGGTTCGAGAGCTGGTTCAGGTAGGTCTCGAGCTGTCCCATGATGCTCGTGCTGCCGACGAAGAGGCTCTGCACGGCGTTCGGGTTCGCCGTGTACTGGCTGTTGAAGGTGCTTTGCGAGAAGTTCAGCTGCGGTGCGGTGTTCGACTTGCTGTAGGAGAGCGTGAGGCCGACCGAGGCGAGGTTCTGGAAGCCGACCGGGTTGGTGCTCTGCGCCTGCAGGAGGGTGTTGTTGACCTGGTTCAGGATGCCCTCCGCGGTCACGTCGCCGGCGAGGGGCTGTCCCTGCGCGGTGAGCTGGCTGAGTGTGCTCTGCAGGGAGGCGTAGTCGGAGACGACCTTCTGCACTGCCGAGACGGCCGCCTGGTTCGTGTTCGTGACGTCCACCGTCGTGGTGCCCGTGCCGGCAAGCGTCAAGGTGACGCCGGGGATCGTCGTCGAGTCCGTGTTTGACGTGGAATACGTCTGCAGCCCGTTCACGGTGTAGCTCCAGGCCTGGGCCGCCTGCTTTTGGGCCTCGCCGAGGCCCGAGGTGCCCGTACCGGTGAGGATCCCGTTCGGGTCGCTGACCGTGATGCTCTTGTAGGCCGTCGACGCGAGGGCGAGGTAGTACGACGTCGTGCCGGTCGAAGAGGTCTGGGTCAGCACGGTTGCCGTCACGCCGGCGTTCGCCGCGTTGATCGACTGGGCGATCGACGAGAGGCTGTCCGTGGAGGAGACGTTGACCGTCTGGCCATTCAGGGAGAACGATCCCGAGAGCCCGAGCGCGCTCGTCGAGGACGTCTCGCTCTGGCTGAGGTACGTGTTGTACAGTCCCTGGGCGGTGACGTCGATCTGGTAGACGCCGCTCACCGGGGCGCCGCTTGAGGACACGGCGGCCTGCAGCACGCTCGTCTGCGACGAGGACGCGCTCGGGGACTGCCAGTTCGTCTGGGTGTTCGCGGCCGTCACGTCGGTCTGGAGCTGCTGGACCGCAGTCTGCACCTGGCTCCAGGCCTGCGCGGCGGTCGTCAGCGTCTGGACCTGCGTCGTGAGGTTGTCGAGCGGCGCCGCGAGGGCCGCGGACTCCGCCTGGTAGAGGTTCGCGAGGCCGCTGAGATTGAGGCCTGGGTACATGGCGGAGAGGAGAGTGGGGTTGTTGAGCAGGCTCGAGATGCTGGATGGGCTGCTCGAACTCATTGCCCCTCACCTCCGTGGAGCTGTCCGCTCGCCTCGAGGAACGCGTCCCGCAGGGTGGTCAGGACGGTGACGACAGGGGCGAGGCGCTGCACGTCTTTTTGGACATTCGCCTCCATCAATTCCTGCCGGCAGTAGAGGAGCAGCGAGACGAGGCTCTGGCTGCCCGCGAACTGGCGGTCCTGGGCCTGGCTCTCCGCCAGGGCGCCGAGGACGTCCTGGCACGCGACGAGATGCTTGTGTGCCTCTTCGAAACTCTTGGACTCGATGGCGCGGTGTGCGATCAGCACCGACTGGACGAGCTGGTCGTAGACGGCGACGACGGCGTTCTCCGCCCGGGGCACTTCCCGCGCGTAGGTCTTGTAGAGGTCTTCCGCCCTTCTCATCTCTGTGTGCCTCCCTTGGATTCGAGAGACTCCGGCAGGAGGCCGAGTCGCATCGCCGCGCGACGCGGCGTCTCCAGGAGATCCGTGTCCGGCGCGAGCGGAGCGCCTGCGTAGTGGTGTTGCTCGAGGTCCTGCCAGAGGGAGTCGGCGAGCGCGTGTTCGCCGTTTCGGCGCGCGACGAGCGACCCGAGGTAGAGGTCGATCGGCGTGTCGAGGCTCGACAGCGCGGCGATCTGACGCTTCGTCGGGCGCTCCGGGGAAAGGATCGCCTGCCAGGCGAGGAGCTGCTTTGAAACCTGCTGCGGCGTGCCGAGGACGAGCGCGCGCGCCTCGTCCTCCGCGTCGGCCGCCAGCAGGACGCGCGCCACCGCCGTGATGGCTGGCGCGCTCGACGCGCTGGCCATGCGGGCGATCACTTCCGGGCGGCTGTGCGCGCATTGGGCGCAGACGCTCGCGAGAGCGAGGGAGTGCGGCATCTGGTCGAGGCCTACGCGGGCGATCTCCGCCGCCGCCTCGAAGGCGCCCGCATTCGCCAGCTGCACCGCCGCGCGCGCGTAGGAAGACTCCCAGCGCTGCGGGGAGCGCAGTACCTGCCGGTTGCCGGCCCGTTCCACAAGGGCGCAGGACCACAGGAGGTGCGTCACCCCCTGGGCGAGGTCTCCGGTATCCAGTTCGCACGAGCCGAGCAGGAACCAGGCGTCCGAGGAGAGCGGGAACTTGTCGACGACGAACTGGCAGGCCCGGCGCGCGCCCTCGACGTCCTTGCATTCGAGGCACGATTCCGCGAGGTAGATGCCGAGCGCCTCGGCGAAGGTCGGCACCTCAGCCTCCGCCATGACCAACCCGAGACCCTCTTCCAGGTGCGCCCTCGCCTTGGGGAAGTCGTTGATGCGCTGGTACTCGCGCCCGAACTGCATCAGGAGGTAGGCGCGGTACTGGGGCAGGGGAGAGTCCGAAAGCGCCTGCTGCAAGAGCGCGAGGTTGCGCTCCACCTTGTTGCGCTGCGTGACGATTCTGGGGTCGTAGCCGTAGTGGTCGATCTGAATCTCGCTTTCAAAAATAGGGCCGCTTCTGGAGACGGCCGGAAAAATCTGTTCGTGAATGCGCTGCTGGAAGCGGTGGCTTGGGCGGTTGCGGAAGAGGCGCAGGGTGCGCACCACGTCGACGGGCGGTGTGCGCCTGGGATCCGACCCCACCGTCCGGTTGAGGATCTGCACGTTTCCGCCCTGCACTTCGGGTCGAACAACCGGCAGGTGCTTCGCCATCCACTGCACCGAGGGCGCCGTGAGACGCTCGTCGGCGTCGAGGACGAGGATCCATTCCCCCGTCGCGTGCTCGAGGCCAGCGTTGCGCGCGGCGGAGAAGTCCCCGGACCAGGGGTGCTCGATCACGACGGCTCCGAGCTGGCGGGCGATCTCGGCCGTGCGGTCGGAGGAGCCCGTGTCGACGACGACCACCTCTCCACCGAGGCCGGCGACGGACCGGACGCAACTGCCGATCATCGCCTCTTCGTCCTTGGCGATGATGCAGGTGGAGACGAGGGGCTTCTTCGCGGCCTTTGCCATCGTGCTGCCTCCTCCGGCTAGTCAGTGGAGGGGGAGACCGGGAACCCCGGTCTCCCCTCGTGACGTCGGAACCAGGGGATCAGGGGAAGAGCTTCAGCAGCGCCTGCGGCAGCGCGTTCGCCTGGGCGAGCATCGCGACACCGGCCTGCTGCAGCACCTGGTCCTTGGTGAGGTTGACCATCTGCAGCGCGACGTCCGCGTTGACGATGTTCGAGCGGGCCGTCGTCAGGTTCTGCGAGGACGTCTGCAGGTCCGCGGAGGCGAACTGCAGGCGGTTCTGCAGCGCGCCGACCGTGGCGCGGGTGCTCGACACCGAGTTGATCGCGTTCTGGATGATCGTCAGGGCCGCGTTGGCGTTCGCCTGGCCCTGGATGTCGATGCCGTTCGTCACCGTGCCGTTCGTGAAGCTCGACACGGTGCCGGACCCGGAGGTGCCGGAGTCGTTCAGCACGACGTTCTCCATCGTCGTGACCGTGTAGTAGGTGTTGCCGGCGGTGTACGAGAAGCCGGTGCCGACCGGCGAGCTGAGCGTCGCCGTCCCACCCGTGACGGTGTACGTGACGCCGGTGGTCGTGGCGTTCTGCAGCGCGTTGAAGCTGAACGCCTCGGTGTTCGTGGCGTTCGTCATGCTGATCGCCTGGTCCGGCCCGACCCCACCGGCGATGGTCGCGGCGCTGAGGACCGTGTTGCCGGAGTTGTACAGGCTGAACTGCGTCTGCATGGCGCCGACCGTCAACGTACCGGTCGTCACGGTCGACGCGGTACCGGCGGTGATCGCTGCGGTGCCGAAGTTCAGCACGCCGTTGCCCGTGTCGATCGCGATCGTGGCACCGGTCAAGGCGACGGTGACCGTCGTCGTGGCGCCGCCGTTGACGGAGTAGCCGACCGCTGCGGAGGTCGAACTCGCGGTTGTGGTCGCGAAGTCGAAGGTGATCGTCGCCGTCGTCGCGCCGGTGTACTGCCCGGACACCGCGGTGAAGTCCTGGAGGACGTTGCTCGTGCCGCCGTTGAGCGTGAACGGGGTGACATTCGCGCCGACCGTGTAGGTCGTGCCGCTGGGCGACGCGGTAAGGCCGGTCGCGTTCGCGCTGAGCGCAGTGTCGATCAGGGCCTGGCCCGTCGTGTTGATGGTCGTCACCGTCGTGCCGGCGACGCCGAGGCTGTGCGCGTCGACCGCGTTGATCGAGATGCCCAGGGACTGACCGGCGTTGGCGCCGATCTGGATCTGCTGTCCCTGGAACACACCGCCCAGGAGGTTCAGGTTGTTGAACTGGGTGGTGTTCGCGATCTGCGTGATCTCCTGCGCGTACTGGTTCATCTCCTGCTGCAGGGCCTGCAGGTCGGTCGAGTTGTTCGTGCCCGTCGCGGCTTCCGACGCGAGCGAGTACATGCTCTGCAGGATGTTCTGCACCTGACCCATCGCACCGTCCGCCGTCTGCAGGAGCGTGATGCCGGACTGGGCGTTGCGGTATGCCTGGTTCATGCCGCTGATCTGGCTCTGCATCTGCTGGCTGATCGCCAGGCCGGCCGGATCGTTGGCTGCCGAGTTGATGCGCAGGCCCGAGGACAACTGCTGCATGACGTTGGTCATGTTGTTCTGCGTGTTGTCCAGGTTCAGCCACGCGTTCAACGCGGCGACGTTCGTGTTGACGAACATGCCTTCTCCGCGCCCCCCAACGCGGAATCCCTTCCTTTCCTCGGTGTTGTGGCCTCCCCGTCGGGAAGCATCCGGAGGGGGGAACCCTCGAGAGGTTCTACCTGCCCTATCGCCCGTCCACCTCGGATCCGGAACTCCGATTTCAGGCCGTGAGCGGCGCTGAGAGGAGACGCGGCGGCACCACTCGCGGCAAATCGCCCCGCAGGTGCCATTTTTCTCCCGATTTCGCCTATGAAAGCATCAAAGGCCGCGCAGTGCCTGCACGCGCCTTCGCTCCTGCTGCAGGACGTAGGCGACGACCCTGTCCTGGTCGCGCTCTGCGATGTCCACGAAGTCGAACCCCACGAGCCGGCTGCCGAAGGGGCCCTCCCCCGTGCGCACGGCGTGCATGCGGATGGCGACGGTGCGGCCGTCCGGCAGGGAGAGGTGGGCGTCCACGATGTCGCCGTGCAGGACCTGGGCCTCTCTGGGGCAATGCGCGAGCAGGCCGCAGCCGGAGAGGTCGAGC
>JAJYTV010000098.1 GCA_021792885.1 Bacillota bacterium | reverse complement strand
GCAGTGGACTGCATGCCGCGCGCGTCCGAGCCGGCCTCGCGTTCCGTGAGGGCGAAGGCCCCGAGCGCCTCGCCTGTGACCATGGAGCGCACGACCTCCTCCTGCCCGGGACTTGCGAAACGTGCGACCGGCGCGGCGACCAGACAAAGCTGGATGTCGAGCACGGCCCCGATCGCCGCGTGTACCCGGGACGCCTCCTCGATGAGCGCCGCGGCTGCCGCCCAGCCGGCGCCGAGCCCGCCGAGATCTGTCGGAAACGGGACACCGAAGAGTCCCAGCGCCCGCAGGCGCTGCACGGCTGTCCAGGGGAAGGCCTCGCTGCGTTCGAGCTCCGGCGCCTCCCCGGCGAGGCCGGAGAGCGCGCCTCGCGCGGCAGCGCGGATGTCGGCTTCAGTCATGTCGTCCCTCCTCAAAGGGATCGTCCTGGCGCAGGAGCCAGCGCGCGATCAGGTGGCGCTGGAGTTCGTTCGCTCCTTCGTAGAGGCGCGGGGCCCGGCTCAATGCGAAGAGGCGCAGCGCCGGACTCCCTTCGAGCACCCCCGCGCCGCCGAAGACGGCCACGGCGGCGTCGGCCGCCTGAAACCCGGCTTCCGTGCCGAGGAGCTTCGCCGCCGAGGAGAGCTCCGCGGCGGGCGCCCCTTGGTCCAGGAGCTGCGCCGCCTGCCGCACGACCGCGCGCGCCGCGAGCAGTCGCAGGTAGCTCTCGACGAGCAGTCCCTGCACCTCCCCGAACTCGCCGATCGGCCGCCCGAACTGGCGCCGCTCGCGCGCCCGCGCGAGCGAAAGGCGCAGCGCCTCGCGGCCGATCCCGATCCCCTGCGCGCCGACGCTCGGGCGGAAGAGTGCCAGCGTGCCGTAGGCGAGAGCGAGCCCCCGTCCCGCATCCCCCACCATCGCCTCGGCGTGCGCCCCGTCGAGCTGCACCGCGTAGACGGGGTGGTCGCCGAGGTTCTCCCGCAACTGCGTGCGCACGCCGTCCTGCTCACGCCGCACGAGGAACGCCGACGGCTTCTCCGCCGCGCTGAGCCGCGCGAATACGGTGAGAAAGAGCGCATCGCCGGCGAGTGAGATGAAGCGCTTCTCGCCGTCGATGCGAAAGCCCGGGCCGTCGCGGACCGCCGCCGCCTCCATGCCGGCGGGATCGGAACCCGCGTTCGGCTCGGTCAGCGCGAAGGCCCAAAGGGCCTTCGCGCGCCGTGCCTCCTCCACCGGCGCCGTCCCGTTCCCCGCGAGGAGCAGCGGCGTTATCCCGAGCCCTGTCACGGAGAGTGCGAGGTCCCCTTCCGGCCAGACGCCCGCGAGCGCCTCGCGGGCGATCGCGAGGCCCGTGCACCAGGGACGGCCCCCCGCCAGGAGGACGTCGTCGATGAGCCCCTCCTGCCAGAGCAGGCGGCCGGCCGCGCGCACGTCGTGCACGTCCTGCGCGCGGCGCGCGAGGTCCCGCGAGCGGGTCCAGAGGATCCGCTCGCGGCCGGCTTGCGCCGATGCATGTCGCATGGGACGCCTCCCGTCAGTGAACGATCAGCAGCATGCCGCCGTAGACCACGAAGCCGAGCACGAAGGCGGCCGCGCCGTAGCCCAGCACGTCGCGCACCTTCGCGCCGGCGATCGCCAGCACGGGCAGCATCCAGAACGGCTGCAGCATCTCCATCACCTGCTCGCCCCAGGCCACGCCCATCGTCGTGAGCGGCAAGGAGGCGTGGAGCTTCACCGCGGAGAGGGTCGCGACCGATCCTTGGACCGCCCAGTGGCCGCCGCCCGACGGGATGAAGAGGTTGAGGATGACCGAGGCGACGAACTGCCAGAAGGGCAGCGTGTGGGCCGAGGAGATGGCCACGAACCAGCCGGCCATCACCGCAGCGAGGCCGGTCGAGATCATCAGCGTCATCATCCCGCCGTAGAAGGGGTACTGCAGCGCCAAAGGACCCGCCGTACGCGCCGCGCCGTAGAACGACTGGACGTAGCTCATCGGGCGCCAGTGCAGGATCATCCCGATGATCAGGAAGAGGAAGATCAACGTGTCGAAGTCGAGCGAGAAGCCCTTGGCCGACCAGGTGCTGATCAGGTAGACGAGGGCGACGGCGACGATGAGCACCGTGAGCACCCAGGAGTTGTCGAGCCGCGAGACGGGCACGTCGTCGAGCTGGACGTGCTTCGCGCTGTCGTCCTCGCGCATCAGCTTCTCGCGGTCGACCAGCATCCACTTGGAGCGGTCCTTCGGGAGCATGATGCGGAAGATCACCGGCAAGAGCACGAGGACGATCAGGCTGGCGAGGAGGTTCCACCAGGAGAAGACGGTCTGACCTTCCGGGATGATCTGGTGCGCGTACAGCTGGATGAAGTTAACCGAATTGCCCGGCGTCGCGGCGATGATCGCCACCGAGCTCGCGATGCCGGAGGACCAGATGAGGAAACCCGAGTAGGCCGCCGCGACCAGGTACGGGAAGTGGATCTCCACGCGCTTGGCGATCTCGCGGGCGATCATCCCCATCAGGATCAGGCCCAGCGCCCAGTTGATAAAGGAGCCGATGCCGCCGACCAGCGCCGCCAGCACGACCGCCTGCGACGGGGTCTTGGCGAGCGAGGCGAGCCAGCGGATGAACGTCTGGACGACCGGCGCCATTGCCAGCGCGTACCCGGTGAGCAGGACCAGGATCATCTGGAAGGAGAACTCGAGAATGTCCCACAGGCCGGTGTACCAGTCCTGGGTCATGGTGACGAACGGCGTCTTCGTGAAGATCAGGGCCAGGATGAAAGTGACGAACGTGAGCAGCACGGCGAGGATGTAGGCGTCCGGCATGTAGAGCCGGATGATGCGGGCCGATGCGTCCCCGAAGCGCTCGAGCGCACCAGGCCGCCCGGATGGAGCGGATTTCACTGCCATCGTGGAGTCCCTCCTTTGGAGCCGTGGCACATCCACTCGTTCACCGACCCGAAATCCCGCTCTCACCTCCCTCTCGGGCGCCTCGGCCCCGGGCTTTGGCGTCTCCTCGCCCTACGAGACGCGGACCACCCGCTTGGCCTTGAACTCCGTGCGGCCGAGCGTGCCCGGCTGCACGATCCGCACCTTGGGCGTGACGAGGAGCGCCTCCTTGAGCGCTGCCCGGAGGTCTGGCTCGAGTTCCGGCTGCACCGCCTCCGCGACGACCGTGGCGACCGGCATGCCGTTGGCGTCGGCGGATATCTAGATCACGTACTCCCCCGTGAACCCCGGACGCGTGCGGACGACATCCTCGACCTGCGTCGGGTAGAACTTCGCGCCGCGGTAGATCACGAGGTCGTCGTTGCGCCCGACGACACCCCCCTGCCGAGCGGCCGTGGGTGCGCCCGCAGGCACAACACGCGGACGTTCTCGCGGTACTTGCCGATGCTTTGGACGAGATCGAGGATCAGTTGCTTTAGGCGTCTCACCGGGCTGCCGCCCGCCTGCCGCAATCCGTCGGCGAGCGCCAGCTCCTCGGCGATAAACTGCTCGTGCAGGAGCCAGAGGAGGTCGTCCTTCGACGCGAAGTAGTGGTAGAAGGCGCCTTTGGTCACCGCGGCCCGCTCGACGATCTCCTGGACCGATGTCGCGTGGTAGCCCTTTGCGGCGAAGCAGCTGCGCGCCGCGTCCACGAGCCTGAGCCGGACGTCCGTGCGTTCCATGGGGGGACCTCCGTACCGACTGGTTGGTTTGGGGCGTGGGCACGCATGCCCCTCGACGACTGTGCGAACTCGCGCCGCGCGTTTGCAGATGCCCTATGCGGCAACGGCCCGCTCCATCACCGGTCAGGAGCCATCTTGCCCCGCAGCTCCTTCCGCCCGGACCGCTGGACGCCCGGCGCCGACGCCAACGAAAGACGGCGAGGGGAAGGACCGCATCGCGATCTTTCCCCTCGCCGGGCCGATCGGTCGGGTGACTCTCGTGTTCTGGCGAGGCCAATGCTCCGATGCCGCACCCAGCGCCGCCTCGGTCAGTAACCCACCACGACAACGGCGTCGACGATCACCATCTGGTCACTGTCGTCGCCCTGATCGGGCAGGACAATTCCGCTGCTCGCCAAGAGGCCGCCCTGGACGATCTGCACGGTGACCGTGCCGTAGGGGAACGCCTTCCGCACCGCCTGAAGATCCACTTCCTCGTGATGGAACGGGACGCCCAAGGTAACTTCGACCTGCTGCTTCGACAAATCGCCCCCAGGGATCACGGTGAGCATTCCGGGCATCGAATTGTGCCCGATCGCGTCCCAACACGCCCGAACGCATGCTCTCGTCACGTCTTGGCCGTGGAGGTCGATGCCGGAGCCGACTTCGACAAACATCCTGTGGTCCATGTAGAACACCTCCGCTGACCGGTGTGCGAGATGGCCATCTCCTGGCGTCCACCCCGGCGCCTCAGGGAAGCCCGGTTCCCGTTGGCCGGGCGTATCCCGTCGTACCAGCCATAGCTTCGCCTCCTCCAGCGTACCCCAGCCGCGGGTTGGCCATCTCTTCCAGGTTCTGTTTGACTTCGTTCGGTGAGGCGCACATACTCAGTGACGAAAGCTCGCCACGAGGGCGAGCCTCCGGGCCGGTTGGACCCCCAGCGACCACTGGGGTACGGAGCCGGGGCATGGGTGCTGTCGGGAGGAAGTAGCCCCTAAGCGGGCTACTTCCTCTTTCTAGTTGCGACCCATGCTGCGATGCCGAACGGAAGAACCACCGGCACCACAATCACGAATGCGACGAGGTGCATTGCCTCACCTCCTCGTCGGAGCCGAATCGCCCCGGCGAGCCGCCAACCGTACCTACGGAGAGCATGAGGTCACCTCGCTGCCCATGCCTCGACTGGTCACACCATCCTTCGACAAGAACCCTACTCGCTCCTCCCTGTTTTTTCCAGTTGTTGGCCTAAGGAGTCGCCACGACCCCATGTGTGGTAATCAAGTGGTCGTCTTCGCTGACACAGGGTGCCGCCTCCCTGCTCTGCCAGTCACCTACGAGAAAATGGAGACATCCCGTCAGCTGCGCGGCAAGCGGCTGGCTTTGCCCACGTTGTCCACGAACGCCATGCATGTCTCGAGATACGCGTCGGGATTCAGACGGAACGCTCCTTCGTGCTCGGCGCCCCGCACAACATGCAGCTGTGCGTCGGTTCGCTCGCTGAGTAGCTGTGCTGCACCCAGGGACACCTCTTGATCGCGGGTCCCTTGGACCAGAAGTGTCGGGACGCGAGATGGGTGCAAACGGGCCACAGGAGCTCCAGTCATCAGCGAGAGAATCTGGGGCGCCAGTCCGAGCAGGACCGCAGGTATGCGCAAGGTGTGCGACGCGCGCGACGCAACCATCCTCCCGGAATGTGGGAAGGCACTGTCGGCGATCACCGCAGACACCAGTTCCGTTTCCCTTTGCGCAGCTAGAATTGCGGCATGCCCGCCGGCCGAGAAACCCCATAGTACGATCGGTTGATCGGACCGACCCCGCACCCACCGTACGGCCTGCAGGACGTCCGCCGATTCTCTCGCGCCTCCGCTGTACATCCGCCGACCTCCGACGTAGCCGAGGTCAAAGAGAAGTGCACTCACCCCTGCTTCCTGCAGTCGCTCAGCAAGTGCCTGAAAGGGGACCCACCGCTCCATCCTGTTGCCGGCCCAGCCATGGACTAGGATGACTGCGAGGCGTTCATGCGGCGCCGCGAGCCACCATCCGTGCAATCCGCCGCCGATGTCGACATCCTCGTAGAGGTCAGGGCAGTCGTCGATGCGAGCAGCACGGCGGACGAGCAGGTGCGGATAGGCCGACACCAGCGCGACCGCGCCATTCAGCACGAGCAGGAGCATCGCGACGGTCAAGACGAGGACCAGCAGCATGGTCAGTCGGCCGCACCTCCGCTCTACTTGGCACTTCTCTGGTGAGCAGCGTTCCGCGCGAGCGACTCCCTCAGGGCTTCCTGTACATCCGGCGGCAGCAGGAGGCAGATTCGCGAGGGCGTAGACAACCATCTCGGTTCGGAATGAAGACACTCGATGCAGTTCGACCCGGGTCTTCTGGAGCGACGTATCAGAGGGAAGTCGCCATGGACCTGACCAGCCGTCAAGCAATTGCCACAGTGGTTCCTCACCCTCGCGCCGGGGAGAGGGAAGCTCGATCTCCTGCGCGACCTTCCAGTCGCCGTGCGGCATGGCTGTCGGCCCTCGAACTCCAGTCCACTCAACCCACGCCTAGGTCGAGATTCCGCGCAATGGAGTGCAGCGTCTCGTGGGCCACGATGCGCCACTGAGGCAGCAGTACGGCGACCGCCTCCGACACCTCTGCCGACAATGGCGGCAGCACGAGCACCCCTGCGCCTTGCCTGCGCAGGGCGCCCAGCCGCTCCACGACATCCGGTGGAGCAGAGAGGTAGCCATGCAGTGTGGCGGCGCCCAGCGCTGCGACCGGGGCGTCGAAGCGTTCGCCGCGGAGCGCCGACAACATCGCAAGGAACGCGGGCAGGGCGAGGTCTGGACCGTCGACGGCGGGGCCGCCTGCCACCTGCAAGGCAAGCGCTCGCTCCTGCACGATGCGCGGCTCGACGTGCAGAAGCCGCGCGTTCGCCACAAGGAAGCTGTACGCGATCCGCGCGGCCTGCCCTCCCGCTGCACCCAGGTTCCCTTCCACCCGCAGCCCGCGGCCTGCGGCGAGCAGCGATGCCTCGACGCGGAGCGCCCTGCCTCCGCCCTCCGCGCCTGCCGCCTCCCGGTCGAGGAAGAGAGTCTCCCCTACGCCCATCCGCGGGCCGCCGGCAACCGGCGTATCGCCGCGCACAAGATCTCGCGCGGCAGGATCGGGCACATTCGCGAAGCCAATGCGCCGCGGCGCGAA
>JAJYTV010000097.1 GCA_021792885.1 Bacillota bacterium | reverse complement strand
ATCGCTGTCATCGCTTTTGGCGCGCATAATAAGGCAGGCACTGATCATCCCGCGCAGGCCGACTGCGCGCCGGCGAGCCGTCGAACATCGCCGAATCGTCGATCAAGGGACCGCGGCGTGCACCTCCATCCAATGCGCCCCACCGTCCGCGGTCATCCAAAGGGTCGTGCCGTCGAGCAGCCAACCTCGCTGCGCGTCGAGGAAGTAAAACGTCACGGCAGGCGCGAACGACAGCCCCGGCAGGTCGTGCACCGTCCAAGCTCGCCCGCCGTCGGCGGTCGCGAGCAGCACGAACCTGCCGCCCTGGGCTGCAGGCGGTCTGTTGTACGCCCATGCCAGGAGGTAGCCGATCTGCGGCGTAGGGAAGTCGACGTCCAGCGTGCCGACCTGGAAGGGCAGCGTCGCGAGCCTCTTCCACGTCTTGCCGCTGTCCTTCGACGCGACGAGCACCGCGGCCTGATTGCCGCCGGACGATGCTGCAATGTACGTGCCCGGCGCGAGGATGCTCGCGCTTTCGAGGAAGTACTGCGTCGTGCCGAGATCGGAGACCTGCCACGTGGCACCGCCGTCCGCCGTCTTTCCGACTGCCGGCCTGCAAGACGCGAAACACCCGCCCGAGAGGTCGAGGAAGAGGCCCGCATGCGCGGTGAAGAAGCGAAGCGCGGTTGCCCCGCCGCCGCCCGCAGGCAGCTGGTACGCCGCAGTCCAGGTCCGCCCGCCGTCGGTTGTGCGCAGCACTGCAGCACTCTGCCCTTCGGCGAACGCCGACTGCACGTTCACGTAGCCGTCTTCACGCGTCGCGAAGTCGATCGCCGTCACCGCCATGCCGTGGATCGACGCGAGTTCTTGCCAGCTGCGCCCGCCATCCGTCGTTTCGAGGATCGCTCCCGGATCGATCGGATCTCCACCGGCGAAGCCGACCGATGCGGTTAGGAAGTCGATCGGCCCGCTCGGCGCGAGCGAAGGGAAGCTCTGGTGCCAGGCGCCATCCGGTGCCTGCAGCAGCAGCGCCTGGCCGACGGCCCAGGCGCCGCCGCCGGGAACGAACCCGACCGCGCGCACCCCGAGTTCCTGCCAATGCTTCGCCACGTGGAACGCCTGCCCGCCGTCCGTGGAGACGAAGAGCGTGTTCTCCGGGCCCTGGCAGGCGCCAAGGTTGACGCTCTGCACCACGGCGACCTGCGCCCCCGCCGCGGCGAGCACAGTACCGACCTGGCACCCAATCGTCGGCGCGTTGTCCTTCGTCCAGGTGCGCCCTCCGTCGGTGGTGCGGTACACGTCGCTCACATCGCAGCCGTGCATCGCGCAGCTCGCGAGCGAGAAGAGCGTCGCCCATCCGTCCTGGGGACTCGTGAACTGCAGTTGCGCCTGCACCTGCGACGCCGGGGAAAGGTAGCTCATCTCCTGTCCTGTGGGCAGGGTCGCAAGCTCGGACCAGTGCTGACCGCCGTCGGCGCTGGAGTAAACCTGCACTTGGCTGCCAGATCCGTCCGGCACGCCGACGAGCGCCCACGCGTGCTGTCCCTGCGACCTGACGGCGAGCACCGCTCCTGGCGCGGTCCAGAGCGTGGACCATGTCGCTCCGGGCGCCGCCTGCGCCGCGAGGATCTCGCCGGTGCAGGCGGAACTGGTGCACGTCCCTGACACAGCGGCCCACACGGCACCCGATGGCCCTTGGGTGATGTGGGTGACCGTGCCCTGCGCCGCGAGCGCCGCGCTCCAGGTGCGTCCACCGTCGCCCGAGCGCAGCACGAGGTTCTGTGCCCCGAGTCCAAACGGGCCGCTGGCCTGGGAAGACGACGAAGGATGGCCCGCGACGGCGAAGCCGGTCTGCGCGTTCAGGAACAGCACCTGCGTCGGAACCGTGCCCGGCAGGCGCGCCACCTGCCATGTGGCGCCGCCATCCACCGTCCGCGCAACGAGGCCACCTGCGAAGGGGGTCTGCCCGCCGGGTGCGCCGTACGCTCCGACGACCCACCCGTCCTGTGCAGTGACGAAGTCGGCGTCGCTCAGGGAAAGTCCCTGCAATGCGCCCGTCGCCGCCCGAAACTGTGCAGGCTTTCCGGTTGGAACGTTCGACGTTGCCGTTGTCGTGACGCGGACGCGTTGCAGCGTTGAAGGACTGGCCGCCCGCGCCGATCGCGGCGACTTTCGGACCGGCGTCCCGCATCCCGCGAGGAGCAGGAGCGCAGCCGCGCCGGCGAGGAGAAGCTTCGGGCGCATCGCTGTCCCCCCTTGCTTCCTACAGCCGAATGAACGGTTGGAAGTCTTCGGAGCGGAGACGGCATGGACCTTGTGAAACTTGCAGGAAGTCTTGGCCATCGCGGTTTCAACAGAGGATGCAGTGCCGGTGTCCCCGAAAGCCGTTCGAGCAGCGGTGTCACCCGCCGGGCCGCCGAGTGTTCTATCGCTCGAGAGGGCGCTGGCTGCCGCTTCCTGCGCGTCCACGCAGCGCCGCAAGGACGCCGATGCATCCCCTAGCGTCTGGAGGCGCCGAAGTGGTTGATCGCCTGCGTCGTTCGATGGCCGCCGCCTTGCTGCTCTGCTCGGCACTGGGACTCCTCGCAGCGTGCGGCTCGGTTCCGCCCGTCGCAGCAACGCGCACAAGCAAACGTCATCGGCATCCTCTACAGGCGGTGCACCAAGCACCATCTGTCGCTGCGGGATCACTGGACCTCCTCTCCATCGACATGGCCGGCCCGCTCACCGGCTGGGCCGTGGCGGTCGTCGGGCAGCGTGTCGAGGTCCTGCGCACGGAGAGTGGCGGCCGTTTCTGGACCAATGTCTCTCCTGCCGGCATGCCCGCCGCAGCCGACATCACGACGGACGATTCCTTTGACCTTGTGAGCCGGGGCGGAACCGTCTGGTTCGCAGGAGAGCGCGCAGTAGGCAGTACGGACCAGACGGTTGTGTACCGGACATCCGATAACGGGAAACACTGGCGTACGGCCGTCGTCCACTGGGCGGGCGGCGGACAGATCGTGCTCGACTTCGCCTCGCCCCAAAGGGGCTGGATGCTGCTGCTCGGCGAGGCCGGCATGGGGCAGATGCAGAAGGTGCTCTACCGGACGACCGACGCAGGCGCCAGCTGGACGAGACTTTGGACCAACACCTATGGTCCTGTGCCGGGCGCCCTGCCCATGACTGGATACCCCTCCGGCATGGCGTTCGCGGATGGGCGCCACGGATGGGTGGCGGGATACGCGGGTCTCGTCACCGACTGCAGCCCTTATCTCTATGCCTCGTCCGACGCGGGACGGGATTGGCAGGCGGTACCACTTGCGCTTCCGCCGGGATTTGTGGCCCGAACGCAGAATGCGCCGAACGGCTACTGCGCTAGCGGCTGGGCCCCGACGTTCTCCTCATTTGCTGGCGTCCAAGGAACGCTCGTCCTGGATCTTTGGCGCCTGCAGAACAACCAAGTCGGCTCTCCCACGCAGGCACTCGCGTATCGCACGGACGACGGGGGACGCACTTGGTCCTACGGCGGCCTGCTGCAGTTTCCGGGTACTGTAGTGCCTTTCTTCGCGGATCCGGCGCACGGCTGGATCCTCGGCCTCTCCACTGCAGGCAGACCGGCGACCCTCTACCGCACGGCGAACGGCGGGCGCAGCTGGCAGTCGCTCGCGCTCCCGCCTGCGGCGCGCTCGTTCGTAGCATCCGGAGCACAGCTCGACTTCGTGGACCCCTTGCACGGCTTCCTCCTGCTGCAGGCGCAGGATGGCATATCGCAGCTCTTCCGCAGCGCAAACGGGGGCAGCACATGGCTGGCCGTTGCGGCGCGCTGACCGCCTCAGATCCGCGCGCCCCGCCCGTAGAGGGATCGGCAGTCAGCAAGGCGAAACGTTTGCCCTCACGTGCATTGCCCTTGGGAAGGTGACGCAATGCGGAAGATCGCGCCCGATCGTCTATACCGGGCACTCCTCAGCCTGCAGACTCTGGAGGAGTGTGATGCGTTCCTCCAGGATCTCCTCACGCCGGGCGAACTGGAGGACGTCATCCAGCGCCTGGAGGTCGCCTACATCCTGGCGCAGGGCGGCACCTACGAGGCGGCCGCCGAGCAGACGAGCGCCTCCGCGACCACGATCAGCCGCGTGCGCCGGGCCCTCTACCGCGGGGCTGGGGGCTACCGCATGCTGCTCGACCGCCTGGAGGGCGGCAACCGCTAAGGGGCGGGGACGCTAGTTCCGCATTGCCGACACGGCGATCGCATGGTAAGGTTTCTCCTGTACTGCACTTCACTATAGCGCAATAGCTGCGGTGACATCCAATCGATGGGCATTGCGCCGGCAAGATCTCTTCCTTGCCGTGTGCCGCGACATCGCCGCGCCCGGCCAGTGCTTCCGCCCCCTGGCGGCGGAGTGCGGTGGCCGAGGCGCGACCTGCATTCTGCTCGGAGCCGCGCAGCGCGCGAGGGAGGGGCCAATTTGGCGAACAACACAGTGCAGATTGGAACGTACGGAACAGAGCAGCTGCGCAAGCTGCACAAGGTGCTGGGCCGCTGGGACATCGTCCTCCTGACGGTCTCGGGCGTAATCGGCGTCGACACGGTCGCCTACGCGGCCCAGACCGGCTACCAGATGATCACCTGGACCCTGCTCTCCGCGATCTTCTATCTCCTCCCCTACGGCCTCATCACCGCGGAACTCTCCGCGGCCTACCCGAAGGAGGGCGGACTCTACTTCTGGGTCCGCCAGGCCTTCGGACCATACATCGGCTCGGTCTCGTCCTTCCTCTACTGGATCTCCAATCCGATCTGGATGGGCTCCTTGGCCGTTACGGGGATCGGCACGCTCTCCGCGGCGTACGGCTGGAAGCTCTCTGCACAGGACAGCATGCTGCTCGCCCTCGTGGTGGTCTGGCTTGCGACAGGCATCGAAGTGACCTACCTGCGCATCTCGAAGTGGGCGGTGAACGTCGGCGCGGTGATCAAGTTCGCCCTCCTCCTGCTGCTGGGCGGCGGCGCGCTCGTGGCTGTGGCGGTCCACGGCGCGGCGAACCCCATGACCACCGCGAAGTTCATGCCCGACTTCGGCACGACCCTCGTGCTGATGCCCGTACTGATCTTCAACTGGGTCGGCTTCGAGCTGCAGAGCAACGCCTCCGAGGAGATCGGCAACCCGCGCCGGGACATCCCGCGCAGCATCCTGATCTCCGGCATCACGGCCGCGGTCGGCTACTCGCTCGGCATCCTCGGCATCCTGGTGACGACCCCGAGCAGCAAGCTCTCGACCGTGACCGGCCTTCTCGGCGCCTTCCAGGGCATCTTCTCGAGCCCCATCCTGATCGGCGTGGTCGCGGCGGCGATCTTCATCGGCTACGTCGTCTCGGGCACGACCTGGCTGATCGGCGTAGACCGCTCGTTCGCGACGTCGGGCTGGGACGGAGCGATCCCCCGGTTCTTCGGCCACTTCCACAACAAGTTCGGCACGCCCGACCGCGTCGCGGTCCTCTCAGGCCTCGTCCCGACCGTGTTCATCCTGGTGAACTACTTCACCTACCACGCGTCTGGACTCTCCTCGACCTACAACGATCTTTTGAACGCCGCGTTCGTCGCGGCGCTCTTCCCCTACCTCTTCATGCTGCCGGCCGTGATCGTGCTGCGCCGAAAGCACCCCACCTTGAAGAGCCCCTACCGGGTGCCGGGCGGGACGATCGGCCTCTGGCTCGCGGTGATCTTCTCCTTCGCCTTCAGCTTCGTCGCCGTACTGGCGAACTTCATCCCGTCCGCACTGACCGGCGTGACCCCTGCAGGCGCCAGGCAGATGCTCTACTACCTGCTCGGGGAACTGGTCGTGGCTTCCCTCTTCTTCCTCTGGGCACGCGCCCAGCGAACGGAGTACGAGACAGTCTCCCTGGATGCGGAGCCTGCCGCGGACTAGCCTTACCCAATGCATCTAATCGAGGAGGGATCCCTCTGCTCTCTAAGCTGAGTCGGCAGGACTGGCTGCTAGGGCGCAGCCGCCGTGCACGTTCGGTGCTGCCCAATGTGGACGCGATCATCCAGGCGGTGCAGGAGCAGGGCGACCGCGCAGTGCGGGCCCTGACGCGCACCTACGACGGCGTGGACCTCGAGGGCGTGCCGCTCCTCGTCTCCGCGCAGGAGCGGGAGGCGGCCACGGCGTCGCTCCCGCAGGCGGTGCGCACAGACCTCGAAACCGCCTACACGCGCCTGCTCTCGTTCCACACGGCCCTCGACCTGCCCGCCT
Source organism: Bacillota bacterium (assembly GCA_021792885.1). Classification (GTDB taxonomy): domain Bacteria; phylum Bacillota; class Sulfobacillia; order JAJZYS01; family JAJYTV01; genus JAJYTV01. The sequence continues at coordinate 615 of JAJYTV010000097.1, read as the reverse complement.
ACGCGATGCCCCCGGAGAGGGGCCTGCGCCTTCGCCTGGAGGTCTCCCCGCTGCGCCGGGTGGCGATCTACGCGCCCGCAGGTCGCGCCCCCCTCTTCTCCTCGGTGCTGATGGTGGCCGCCGCCGCGCGGGCCGCGGGCGTCGCAGAGATCGCGATCGCGAGTCCTCCCGGACCTCGCGGCGCCGTGTCGCCCTACATCCTGCTCGCAGCAGAGATCGCGGGCATCTCGGAGATCTACCGCGTCGGCGGGGCGCAGGCGATCGCGGCGCTCGCGTTCGGCACGCAGGAGATCTCCCGGGTCGACAAGATCGCGGGACCGGGCAACCGCTACGTCGCTGCCGCCAAGAAGGCCGTCTACGGGACGGTGGATGTCGACCTCGTCGCTGGCCCCTCGGAGCTCCTCGTCGTAGCGGAGGACCCGCACGACGCGCCGTTCATCGCCGCCGACCTCCTGGCGCAGGCGGAGCACGATCCGGATGCGGAGGTGGCGCTTTTGGCCCTCGCGGAAGGGGTGATCGAGGCGGTCGCGCAGGAGCTCTCGGCAGGGGCTGAGGCGTCGACGGTGGTGCAGGAGAGCCTCGCGCACGCGAGTGCCCTCCTCGAGCTCCGCGAGG
>JAJYTV010000096.1 GCA_021792885.1 Bacillota bacterium | reverse complement strand
TAGCAAATCCCCGCAACTGGGGCCCGAGGCCCTGGCGGGCGCAGCGGGCCGGGGATATGCTGGGGACGAGCGCAAGTTGCGGCGCTGGGCTTCGCCGGCGCCGGCAAGGAGGAGACGGCATGCGAATCCTCTTGGCGACCGACGCGTCCGACGGAGCCCTGGCGGCAGCCCAGTACGTCGGCAGGGTGTTTTCCGGCGCAGACGTCACGCTCGTGCATGTCCTGCGCAACCCGGTGGAGTACTTCCCGGACGCCGCTGTTGCCTACAATCCGGAGCTCTGGCGTCAAGAGGGCGGCAAGTGGTCCGAAAGCGTCTTCGCGCGTACGCGGGAGGCGCTCGGCGGGAGCGCCGCGAAGGAGATCTTCCGCGAAGGCGTGCCGCACCAGGTGATCTTGGAAATGTCGCGCGGCTACGATCTCGTCGTCGTGGGCAAGCGGCGCAAGCCGAGCCTCTCGCGGCTAGTGCTCGGCTCCGTGAGCCAAGCGCTCGCTCACAACCTGCAGGTGCCGCTGCTCATCGTCTAAGCGCACACGTCCAACGCGCCGCCTGCAAGGCAGGCGGCGCCGTGCTTTCGCCGACCGGCCAAGGAGTGGCGACTCCGCCGCGTGGCGACACGCTGTTCAGGCAGGAGGCACAGCGCCTCGGGCGACGGTGACCTGCCCGCGCAGCAGGAGCAGCAGGGGAGCCGCGGCGAACGCGAGCGCACCGCACGCGAGGAGCATGCCTTGCAGGCCCGTGCCCGCCGCGAGGGCGGTTCCGAGGGCAGGACCGGCGAACCAGGCGATCTGCTGCGGCAGGAGCGAGAGGTTCATCACCGCGGCGCGCCGGTCCTCCGGTGCGGCGCGCGCCAGAAGGGCCATCAGGTTCGCGCTGACGCCACCCCGGAAGAAGCCTTGCAGAAGCTGCACGACTGCGAGCGGGCCGAGCGACGGGATGGCCTGCAGCACGAGGAAGGCGCCGTTGCCGAAGAGGCTTAGCGAGAGGCTGCGCCGCGCTCCCAGCCGATCGCCGAGCCAGCCGAGCACGGGCGTCCCGATCGCCATCGCGATGCCCCCGAGCGTCAGCACGAGGCCGATCAGGTAGGCGGGCGGCCCGCTCAGGAGAGCTGGTACGCCGTTGCGGGCCACTGCGCGGATCCAAAGCGGCAGGAAGGGCTGGACCGCGGTCACCCCGAGTGCGAAGAGCAGGTAGACGAGAAAGAGACTGCGCACCGCAGGCAACTGCAGCACGTCGCGCAGCGACTGCACGGCGAGCCTTCCCGTCGCTTCGGCGCTGCGCGTGCGCGGCGGCTCGTGCAGGAAGAGCAGGAGCAAGAGCGCGCTCAGCGCGCTGAGCCCCGCGTCGAAGTAGAAGAGGGCGCGCAGCCCGAGATCCGATGCGACGACCCCGCCCAGCAGCGGGCCGGCCGCGATGCCGATCGCCGGTCCCGAGCTCACCCATGCGATGGCGATGCCGAGCCGCGCGGAGGGCGTCGCTTCCGACTGCATCGCCATCATCACGCCGGTGTTGCCGAACACGAAGCCGCTCAAAAAGCGCGCGACCGCAAGCGTGTAGGGAGAGTGCGCCCGCGCGACGAGAGAGATCAGCACGACCTCGATCAGTGCGCTGCGCACGATGACCGGCTTTCGCCCCCAGCGCTCCGCGAGCGCGCCCCAGAGCGGCAGGAGCGGGAGCCCGACGGCGCTCCCGATGACGCCGAGGAAGCCGGTCCAGGCGGTGATCGAGGAGACCCCCACGCCGATCTGGCGTAGAAAGAGCGGCGTAAACGCCTGCAGGTGGCCGAAGGCGAGGGATTCGGCGAAGCCGGTGAACAGGAAGAGCGCGGCGGTGAAGCGCCAGTCTGTCGTCCACCCGCGCCGACGCATCAGTGCGCGCGCCTGTTCCGGGGGTCGGTCGCGATGCGGCGGAGGGTGGCCTGCAAGCGGTCATCTCCAGGACGAGCCGGATGCTCTCCCGTTACGCTGCCGCACGGCGGTGCTCCTGCTGCGCGCAGGGCACTGGGATGCATGTGCGCACATGGTACGCAATCCTTGGACCGGCATTCGGTTTTGGCATGGGAAGCGGCAGAAATCGAGATAACCAGAATGTACAATAGGGATTGGTCCTCGGGCCGCCGTGCCGACAAAGCGGCGCCCGTTACGGGAGGGATCGACCATGGGAACGATCGAATCGACGCCGAAGTTCGTCGCGGAGATCTATGACCGTCTGGAGGCCAACCTGGGCGTCGTGCGCGAGCGCCTCGGCAACCGTCCGATGAGTCTCGCGGAGAAGATTCTGCTGGGACACCTGCACGACCCGAAGGGACAGGACCTCACGCCAGGCAAGAGCTACCTGCAGCTGCACCCGGACCGCATCGCGATGCAGGATGCGACGGCGCAGATGGCGCTCTTGCAGTTTGCGCACGCCAAGCGCAGCCAGTCTGCCGTGCCCGCGACCGTGCACTGCGACCACCTGATCACGGCCCGGGTCGGCGCGGAGCCCGACACGGAGACCGCCGTCGTCTCGAACCGCGAGGTCTACGACTTTCTCCGCTCCGCCGCGCAGAAGTACGGCCTCGGCTTCTGGGAGCCGGGCTCGGGCATCATCCACCAGGTGGTTTTGGAGAACTACGCCTTCCCTGGCGGCCTGATGATCGGCACCGACTCGCACACGCCGAACGCCGGCGGCCTTGGGATGCTGGCCGTGGGTGTCGGCGGCGCGGACGCCGTCGACGTGATGGCCGGACTGCCGTGGGAAGTGCTCTACCCTCGCCGCGTCGGCGTCAAGCTGACCGGCCGGATGAACGGCTGGACCGCGCCGAAGGACGTCATCCTCGCCGTACTCGGCAAGCTGACGGTCAAGGGCGGCACGAACAAGATCGTCGAGTACTTCGGGCCGGGCGCCCGCACGATCAGCTGCACAGGCAAGGCCACGATCACCAACATGGGCGCGGAGCTTGGCGCGACGACGTCCGTGTTCCCGTTCGACGACCGGATGGCGTCCTACCTGCGGGCGACGAGTCGCGCGGAGCTCGCGGACATTGCCGAGCAGCACGCCGCGCTGCTGCAGGCCGACCCGGAGGTCGAGCAGCAGCCGGAGAAGTACTTCGATGAAGTGATCGAGATCGACCTCACGGCGCTGAAGCCGAACGTCACGGGACCCCACACGCCGGACCTCGTGCGCACGACGGCCGAACTGCGCGAGGAGGGCGTGAAGGGGACCTACCCGGTCAGGCTGTCGGCCGCGCTGATCGGCAGCTGCACGAACTCCTCCTACGAGGACCTGACGCGTGCTGCGGACATCGCCCGCCAGGCGATCGCGCACGGTGTGAAGATGTCCATCCCGTTCCTCGTCACGCCGGGATCCGAGCAGGTCCGGCGGACGATCGAGCGCGACGGACTGATGGACGTGTTCGTGGGAATGGGCGGCACCGTGCTCGCGAACGCCTGCGGCCCCTGCATCGGGCAATGGCAGCGCGACGAGGTGATCCACGTCGACGGCGGCGAAGGCCGGGCGCAGGGCAACGAGAAGCCGCGCAACTCGATCATCACCTCTTACAACCGGAACTTCCCCGCACGCAACGACACAAACCCCAATACGTTCGCCTTCATCGCGAGCCCTGAGGTGGTCGTCGCGTACGGCCTCGCGGGCCGCATCGACTTCGACCCCACCAAAGACGAGCTGCAGGCACCGGATGGCACGAAGTTCCGCCTCGAGCCGCCGAAGGAGGCGCCGGACATCCCGGAGGCCGGCTTCGTCCGCAGCCACAAGGGTTACGTTGCGCCGCCGGAGGACCCCTCGAAGGTGCAGCTCGCGGTCGCTCCGGAGTCGGAGCGCCTGCAGCTGCTGGAGCCGTTCGCGCCGTGGAACGGCAAGGATTACCTCGACCTGCCGCTGCTGTTCAAGGCGAAGGGCAAGTGCACGACGGACCACATCTCGCCGGCTGGCCCGTGGCTGCGCTTCCGCGGCCACCTCGACCACATCAGCGACAACATGTTCCTCGGCGCCAACAACGCGTTCGTCGAGAAGCCCGGACACGGCATCTCGCAGCTCACGGGCAAGGAGGAGCAACTCTCCAAGATCGCCCGCGACTACAAGCAGCACGGTCTGCGCTGGGTCGTCGTGGCGGACGAGAACTACGGGGAGGGCTCGAGCCGCGAGCACGCGGCCATGTCGCCCCGCTTCTTGGGCGGCGCCGCGGTGATCGCGCGGAGCTTCGCGCGCATCCACGAGTCCAACCTGAAGAAGCAGGGCATCCTGCCGCTGACCTTCTCGGACCCTGCGGACTGGGAGAAGGCGCGCCAGGGAGACCGCGTGAGCATCGTCGGGCTCTCGGAGCTTGCCCAGGGCAAGCCCGTGCAGGCCATCTTCAAGCACGAGGACGGCACGCAAGACGTGGTGGAGCTGCGCCACAGCCTGAGCGACGAGCAGATCGGCTGGTTCAAGGCCGGCTCCGCGCTCAACCTGATCGCGAAGTCCGCCTGAACGCTGCGCGAAGGCACCCCGCCCGACAGGGCGGGGTGCCTTCGTCATGCGGCGACAGAAATCGCGCACAAGGATATGATGGGTGCATGCAATCCTTACTCCATTTGCGGGTCCGCCGATGAGCGGTGCCCTCGCGCCCGCAGCGCGCCCGAGCGGCTGGCGCCTTCTGCTGATGTTCCTTGCGGCCTACGCCGCCGCGCAGGTCGCCGCCGGCATCGCCCTCTACGCGCTCGTCGGGTTCCCGATCACGCCCGCCGCCCTGCACGCGAGCGTCGCGGCGATGCAGTCCGGCCGCAACGTGGCGGTCGCTTCCGCGATCGGCGAAGTGGTGATGCCGGTCATCGCGTGGCTCTTCCTGCGCCGGCGGCTGCATGCGCGGGACATCCGCATGGTGGCCCCGCGGCTGGCCGACGTGGGCTTCGGGGTCGTGCTCCTCGCGCTGACGATCCTGCTCTCGATCGTGTTCGGCGCGCTCCTGCACACGGGCAACATCCGCTCGCAGATCAGCGTTGCGGCACACCTGCACTCGATGTGGTGGGAGATACCGGCGATTGCGCTGTCAGCGGGCGTTGCGGAGGAGATCGTGTTCCGGGGTTACCTGCTCGAGGGCCTGCGCCGCATCTTTGCGTCGCACACATGGATCGCCGTCCTGCTCAGCTCCCTCGCCTTCGCCCTCGCGCACCTCGCCTGGGGCCTCTCGGCACTGCAGTTCCTGTTCTACATCGCCCTCGGCGTCCTCTTCGCACTCTTCACCCTCTGGAAGAGGAGCCTCTGGCCATCGATCATCGCTCACGCGGCATGGGACGGGATCGCATTCCTCCTGCTCTATGTTGCGGCAGGGCGCTAAGCAGAAGGAACAGCGGCGCACCGGCGGTCTTTCGCCGGTGCGCCGCCCTCGGGGATAGATAAGGATAGAATCAGAGCGACTCGGCGGCGACATCCTTTGTACCGCATACTGCACCGCGGTCGGCCTCCTGGCGCAGGTAGCGCGTAGCCCAGGCATCGATTGCGATGATCACCTGCTGCAGGGACTGGCCTGCCGGCGTCAGTCGGTACAGCGTGCGCGGCGGCATCACCGACTGCACTTCCTTGTCCACGACGCCGATGTCCACGAGGCGGTCCAGACGCTGCGCCAGGGTGGCGGGATTGCAGCCGCCCACTGCCCGGGAGAGGTCGTTGAAGCCGCGCGGGCCTTCAAGAAGGCTCCGCACGATGTGCAGCACCCACTTCTCCTGCAGGAACTGAATCGCTTCGTGCACAGGGCAGAACTCGTTGTCCATGCAGTTACCTCCTTCCCTATACTACTTGACATTTCAAAGCGATTCAAGTTACGATGCGGCCAGATCGCACCAACGCGAAGGGGGTTTCCTGGTTGGAGTGGATGATTGATACGTCGCACACGAACGTGAACTTCTCCGTGCGGCATATGGCCATCTCGACCGTTCGGGGCTCGTTCGAGAAGATCTCCGGCACGGTGGACGTCGAGAGCGGCAAGCTGACCGGCGCCGACGTGGACATCGAGGTCGCCAGCGTCAACACCCGTGACCAGAACCGCGACAACCATCTGCGTTCCGCGGACTTCTTCGACGCCGAGAGCCACCCGCACTTGCACTTCAAGATGACCAAGGCGGAGCCGGTGCGCGGGGAAGAGTACAAGCTCTCGGGCGAGCTCACGATCCGCGGCATCACGAAGCCGGTCACGCTGGACGCCACGATCTCCGCTCCGTTCACGGACCCCTGGGGCAACGAGCGGATGGGTGTCGTGCTCGAGGGGAAGATCAACCGCAACGACTTCGAGCTGAAGTGGAACCAGGTGCTCGAGGCGGGCCGCCTGCTGGTCGGCAACGACGTCAAGATCGAAGTGGACGCGCAGGCATTCCACCCGAAGGGCTGATTCCCCTTCTGCAGCGCGAGCCGGAAGCCCCCGAGGGCTTCCGGCTCGCAGTTTGCTCGTCGGGGGTGGTTACCTAGTCACGATATTCAGCAGCCGGTCAGGAACGAACACATAGCGCGCCGCATCCGGCGCGGCCACATGCCGGGAGACGGCTTCGCTCGCCAGGGCCAGCTGCCGCACCACGTCCTCGGGAGCCCCCGACGGCACCTGCACGCGGTCGCGCAGCTTGCCGTCGACCTGCACGACGATCGTGGACGTCGCCTCCTGACAGAGCTCCGGGTCGTACGCTGGCCAGTTCGCAGCGTGCACCGAGCCCTTCTCGCCGAGCCCCTCCCACAGTTCCTCCGCGACGTGCGGTGCGAACGGGGCGAGCAGGAGCGCCATCGTCCGCAGGTCCTCGCGGGCCACGGACTGCTCGCGCTGCAGGAAGTTCAGCTGCTCCATCAGCGCGGCGAGCGCCGTGTTGTACTTGAGCGCC